>CAZMPE010000262.1:0-4566 GCA_964567955.1 uncultured Phycisphaeraceae bacterium
GATCCCCGCGACCGAGCCCTAGAATCCCGCCGCACACTCGACCGGAGCCCGACCCGCCGCATGCCGCACATCATCGCCGAACCCTGCATCGGGACCAAGGACGTTTCCTGCGTGGACGTCTGCCCGGTGGACTGCATCCACCCGACGAAGAACGAGCCGGAGTACGAGACGGCCGAGCAGTTGTTCATCGATCCGGACAAGTGCATCGATTGCGGCCTGTGCGTGGACGAGTGCCCGGTCAAGGCGATCTTCCCTCAGGAAGACCTGCCCGCCGAGTGGAACAAGTACGTCCAGGTCAACCTGGATTACTACACGAAGAAATAGCGCGGCGCCCGGTTGCGGTAGCATGTGCCCCACATTCAGGAGGCCATGTGATGATCCGCGCGCCCAAGCGTTCGACCCTCGCCGTGCTCCCGCTCTTTCTCGGGTGCGCCGCCGCGCCCCCCGCCGGCTACGCCCCCGCGGCCCAGCCGGGCGTGCCGGCCGATGCCCCGGTCGCGCGGACGCTGTCATCCGACGACCTGACCAGGGCGCTCGTGTGGCGCTCGGTCGGGCCCGCGAACATGGGCGGTCGCGTGGCCGACGTCTGCTTCGCGCCGGGAAACGCCAAGACCTTCTACGTGGCGTACGGCACGGGCGGGCTCTTCAAGACGACGAACAACGGGACGACGCTCTCGCCCGTGATGGACAAGGAGGCGACGGCCTCCATCGGCTCGGTCGTCGTCGTCGATGCGCCGCCGGACTGGCCGGGATGGAAGTTCGAGCCCGCCGATGAAAGCAAGGGGGACGCGAAGATCGTCTGGGTCGGCACCGGCGAGGGCAACAACCGCAACTCGTCGTCGTGGGGCAAAGGTGTGTACCGCTCGACCGACGCCGGCGCGACGTTCAAGCCCGCCGGCCTCGCCGACTCGCACAACATCCCGAGGATCGCGGTCGACCCGCGCAACCCCGATGTCTGCTACGCCGCGGCGATGGGCCACCTGTGGGGCCCGAACCCCGAGCGCGGCCTGTACAAGACGGTGGACGGCGGCAAGACCTGGCTCGCGGTCCTGAAACTCGACCAGGAGACGGGGTGCTGCGACGTCATCCTCGACCCGTCGAACCCCGACATCGTGTACGCCGCGCTGTACTACCGGCAGCGCAAGGCGTTCGCGTACGAGTCGGGCGGGAAGGCCGGGGGCATCTACCGGTCGACGGACGCGGGCAGGTCGTTCCAGAAGCTCGGGGGCGGGTTGCCGGCGGTGACGGGGCGGATCGGGCTGGACGTGCACCGCAAGAACCCGAAGATCGTGTACGCGGTGGTGGAGTCCGACGGGGGGGGCTGGGGCGTCGATCCCTTCGACGACCGGAGCAAGGACGGGGGCGTCTTCCGCTCCGACGACGGGGGCGAGACCTGGTCCCGGATGAGCCCCTATTCGCCGCGGGCGTTCTACTTCTCGCGCATCAAGGTGGACCCGGAGAACGACCAGCGGGTGTACGTGCTCGGCTGGGGGCTGTGGGTCTCCGACGACGGCGGCCTGCACTTCCGCGCGGGCGGGGCCCGCAAGCCGCACGGGGACATGCACGCGCTGGCGATCAATCCGGACGACCCCGACCACCTGCTGATGGGGACGGACGGGGGCGTGTACCTCTCGTGGGACAAGGGCTCGACGTGGGATTACCTGGACCACGTGCCCACGGGCGAGTTCTACAACGTCGCGGTGGACAACTCCGATCCGTACCGCATCGCGGGCGGGCTGCAGGACAACGGCTCGTGGATCGGGGTGAGCGCGTCGATCCGGAGCACGTCGGAGTCGCCCGGCATCCCCGCGGTCGCGGTGACGAACGCGGACTGGAATCTGACGTACTGGGGCGACGGGTTCCACGTGGCGTTCGACCCGACGGACCCGAACATCTTCTACGCCGAATCGCAGGGCGGGTACCTGGCGCGGATCCATCTCGACACGGGCGTCACGAAGCTGCTCAAGCCCTCGCCCAAGGAGGGGCAGCCGCGGTTCCGGTTCAACTGGAACGCGCCGTTCTTCATCTCGCCGCACGACCCGTCGACGCTCTACTTCGGCGGGAACTATGTCTTCCGCCTGACGGAGCGGGGCGACCGGTGGGAGCGGATCAGCGAGGACCTGTCGACGCGGGCGATCGAGAAGCTCGAGACCGTCGGTTCGGAGGCGGAGACGCACTGCACGGTGGTCTCGCTGGCCGAGTCGCCGCTGGCGGCGGGGATGATCTGGGCCGGAACGGACGACGGGCTGATCCACGTGACGGCGGACGGCGGAGCGACGTGGTCGAACGTGACGCCGCCGGAGGTGAACGGCTGGTACATCAGCAAGATCGAGCCCTCGCACCTGGAGCGGGAGACGGCGTACGTGAGCGTGGACGGGCACCGCAGCGACCACTACGACCCGCTGATCCTGATGACGACGGACTCGGGCAAGACGTGGAAGAACATCACGGGGGACCTGCCCGCGGGGGCGAGCGTGAAGTGCGTCCGGGAGGACGTGGCGAGCGCGAACGTGCTGTACTGCGGCACGGAGACGGGGGCGTACGCGAGCATCGATCGCGGCGTGCGGTGGATCCGGCTCAACGGGGACTCGCTGCCGACGGTGGCGGTGGACGACATTGTGCAGCACCCGCGGGAGCGGGACCTGATCGCGGGAACGCACGGGCGGTCGATCTACGTGCTGTCCGATTCGTCGGCGCTGCTGCAGCTGAGCGGGGCGGTCATGGGGTCGGAGTTGTACGCGCTGGCCATCCCCGATGCGCGGGGGAGGCGGACGCTGCTGCACGCGGGGCTGTGGGGGGATCGTGCGTTCGGCGCGTCGAACCCGGCGAACGGCGCGCGGATCAGCTACTGGCTGCGCGAGCGGACCGACGACGATGTGAGCATCGCGATCACGGACGCGGGTGGAACGGCGGTGCGGACGCTGACGGGTCCGAACCGGGCGGGGCTGAACCGGGTGATGTGGGACCTGCAGCGCGAGGAGTACGACCGGATCCAGGACCCGGCGTTCATGGGGGCGCCGCAGTTCGTGCCGCCGGGCGAGTACACGGTCACGATCACGATGGGGAAGAACAAATCGGTGCGGAAGGTCAACGTGCTCTCGGAGCGGTAGCGGGAACAAACAAGCAGCCGGGGCCCGATGGAGCCCCGGCTGCCGTGGTGGTCCCGTCTGATTCAGGCCGCTTCGCCGCGGGCCTGGCGGTCGCGGAGTCTCTGTCGTTCGGTGCGGACGTTGGAGGGCGCGTCGGCGGCCTCGCGCCAGTCCTCGCCCGAGCGGAGCTTGAGTTCGCTGGCCATGGTCTTGCGGTAGCCGAGGAGGCGGATGACCTCGAGGACGTCCGTCCAGTTCGGGTACATCTTGCCGTTGGCCTTCTTGAAGCCCTCGATGGCCATGAGGAAGAGGAACTGTTCCTGGTTCATCTCTCCCTCTTCAGCGGCCTTGCTGAAGTCGGAGAGGCGCCGGCCGGCGCCGCGCCGGCGTTCGAGGCCGGTGGCGGTCCCGTTGTCCTCCTTGCGCCGGTCGGTGCGGATGGTGCGCCCGATAACCGCGGGGCGTTCGTCGTCCTGTGATGGATTGTTCTTCCCGCCCGTGAACTTCGGCTTCGTCATGGCCCCCCCCGTGACAGCCTCGGGGGGGCCGAGAGGCCCGCGCGAGGACTACAGATCGTCCTCGTCGTCATCGTCGAATTCTTCGGTGCCCTCGACCTCGTCGTCGTCCTCCTCGAGGAAGTCGTCGTCACCTTCCTCAAAGTCGTCATCGTCGGCGAACTCGTCGTCCAGGAAATCCTCGTCCTCGTCGCCGTCGACATTCTCGAACGGGTCGCGGGGCAGGATGCCTGCGAAGTCCGCCGATTCGGCACCATCCTTGAGTGTCTGTACCACCATGATCATCTTCCTCTTCTAGGACTCTCGGTCCGGTTCCGCCCCCGCCGGGCGGCCCATTCCCCAACCGTGACCACCCCACAGCGCGGTACACTACTGTCCGTTTCTCCGGTGTCAATCGCCCCCGGGGTCGAATTTCGAGACTTGGGGACAACCCTCCCGCCGGGCCCGTAGACTCCCCGCGAAGCCCGGCCTGTTCCCCGCCCGATACGCCTCCCCCCGAGACCTGTTGCACCTTCCATGCCGATCCCGTCCGACCAACCGTCCGCGCCCAAGCCCGCCCCGGCGCCCGACCGCGGGCCGGAGCAGTTCGAGCCCGTGGCGCTGCTGCTGGCGGTTGTATTCCCCGGGGCGGGGCATGTCTACCTCGGGGAGGTCAAACGGGCGGCGCTGATCGCAACGGGGATACTCGGGCTCTTCTTCGGGGGCATCTTCATCGGCGGCATCGACGTGATCGACCGGCGGCAGGACACGATCTGGTTCGCGGGCCAGGCGCTGGTGGGGCCGCTCGCCTTCGGCGTCGACTACCTGCACGAGACCCGGTTCAAGGTGCGCGAGGACGTTCCGGCCCGCAACGACCTCGGCCAGGAGGTGTTCGACAACCGGGGGCGCAAGATCATCCAGACGATCAACCGTTCGGCCCGCCCGGACGAGACGCGCGACCCGTTCACGGGTTACGCCCTCCG
>CAZMPE010000263.1:0-4566 GCA_964567955.1 uncultured Phycisphaeraceae bacterium
CACGTGCCCGTACTTGCGCCGCACGTAATCGATGACGCGCCCGCGCCCGTCCTGGCACAGGTCGATATCGATATCGGGGTATTCGCTGCGGTCGGGGTCGGTGAACCGCTCGAAGAGCAGCCCGTACCGCACCGGGCAGGCGTTGGACAGGCCCAGCACGTACCCCACCATCGTCCCCACGCCCGAACCTCTGGCCAGCGCGGGGATGCCCTGCTCGCGCCCCCAATGCACAAAGTCCCACACGATCAGGAAGTACGCGCTGATCCCCTTGTCGCACAGGATGCCCAGCTCGCGCTCGAGCCGCTGCTCGATCGCCGCGCGATCGCCGCCCGGCCCGTACCGCCAGTCCATCCCCGCCCGGGCCAGCAGCCGCAGCGCATCGTCGCACTCGGCCCGCGCCGCGGCCATCTCGTCCGCCGTCGGCACCCGCTCGAAGGGCACCACTTCGAAGCACGCGCAGTACGCCGCGTGCCAGGCGCCCAGATCGCCCGCGAAGCGTGCCTCGTCCGGGCGCGGCAGCTTCTCCGGCGTCCACTTCACGCGCACCATGGGGGCGTGGCTCTGCCCGAGCGGCAGGTGGACGTCGCACGCCTCGCCGATCTTCACCGTGTTCGCCAGCGCCTCCCGCCCCGCCTCGCCGTAGGGCTCGAACATGGCGTGCATCTCCGCCGGGCTCTTGACGTACAGCTCCCGCGGGTAGCGCATCCGGTTGGTGTCGGACTTGGCCTTGCCCGTCGAGATGCACACAAGCGTGTCGTGGGCGTCGTGGTCCTCGGCCCGCAGGAAGTGGGCGTCGTTGTCGCAGACCAGCGGCAGGCCCAGCTCGCGCGCCAGCCGGATCAGGTGCGGGTTGATCGCGTTCTGCTCCGGCACGTGGTGCTGGAGCTCGATGTAGAAGCGCGCCAGCCCGTCCGCCCCCGCGCCGAACGTCGCGGCGTGCCAGCGCGCCGCCTCCACCGCCCGCTCCCACGCCGCGTCGCTCTTCGTCCGCTCGTACTCGAGCAGGTGCTCGCCGAGCTCGCTGCCCAGGTGACCGTTGATCGCGATCAGCCCGGCGCTGTGCTGCGCCAGCAGTTCGCGGTCGATCCGCGGCTTGTAGTAAAACCCGGTCAGGAACGCCTCGGAGCAGAGCACGAGCAGGTTCCGCCACCCCTCGTTGTTCCGCGCCAGCAGGACGAGGTGGTACCCGCCCTCGCCCCCGCCGCTGTACGTCCGGTCCGTCCGCGGCTTGCCCGGCGGCGTCACGTACGCCTCGACGCCGAGGATCGGCTTGACCCCCGCCTCCTTGCACGCCGTGTAGAAAGCGACGGCCCCGAACAGGTTGCCGTGGTCGGTCACGCCGACCGCCTTCATCCCGAGTTCCTTCACCCGCGCGACGAGCCGATCGACCCGGTTCCCGCCGTCCAGCAGCGAATACTCGGTGTGCAGGTGCAGGTGCACGAACCCGCCGTCCGGTTCGGTACCCGGACGCGTATCTATATGTAGGGGTTTGGCAGCCATCGCAACACCGGGGCAGCGACCGGTAGGGGTGTCCGACCGGCGCCAAGGCCAGTTTAGCACCCGTCCTCGGGCCGGGTCCCACCCGACAGCTTCCCCACCCGGCCCGCTACCGAACCGGTTGAAACCAGGGCCGTTCAACGCCGTAGGATCCCATGATGGCCGGACTCTTCCAGAGCACCGCTTCCCGCTTCCGCATCGAGGTCCCCGTCGGCCCCGGTCCGGGGCTGTTCGCCCGCATCGTCGGGATCGGCATGCTCATCCTGATCGCCGGCCTCGGGCTGGTGGTCGGCCTGGTCGTCCTGGCCGTCGCGATCCCGCTCGGGCTGATCGGGGCCGCGGTCCTCGGAGTCCGTCGCATGTTCCGGCGCGCCTACGAGCCCAACGGGGTATTCGACGGTCGCGAGAACGTCCGCGTCATCGTGCGCACCGATCCGGAATGATCACGGCAGCTTCGGCGGGTCGTCGTCGCGCCCGGTCCCGCTGAACATGTGGTTCGAAGGCCCGCCCGGCATCCCCCAGAACTCCAGGCTCCCGTCGGCCTTCGTCGCGTAGCCGAGATCGCGCAGCCCGATCGCCCGCGCGTGCGAGTCGGCGAACAGCACCTGCACCTTCCCGTGGTGGCGCCCGTCGGGGCCGTTGCGGTACGGAGTGCTCGCCATGTCGCTCTGCGGCGTGAGCCGCGGCGGGTCCATCGAGAACCCCTCGTTGCCCAGCTCGTCATACCCCGTGCCGTCGTTGTTGTACGGCTTGCGGTCCGCGACCGCGAACGACGCCGCGGTCCCCAGCGAATCACCCGCGATGACCGTGCCCGAAAAGGTCTGGATCCGCGTGCGGCGCACGGGGTACTGATGGAACTTCCCATTGGTGACGCGCGAGTTGCCGAGGAACTGGTAGTTGTACCCGTACGCCGCGTTCCGCTCGTCCTTCCACTCCGGCACCAGCGGGCACACAAAGACGCGGCTCTCGTAATCCTGGCGTCCGTTGGTCGTGCTCGGCGCGCTGAAGGGGAACACGCCGATCGCGCTGCCCATGCGTGCGATCCACGTCGGACGGAACTTCAGGCCGTTGCCGACCTCGTACCAGTTCGCGGGATTGGACGTGCCGCCGGGCAGGTTCGGCGCCCGGTGCGCCACCATCACATCCTTGTTCTCGTCCGCGTAGGTGTTCCAGCCCAGCGCGAGCTGCCGAAGGCTCGACAGGCAGATCGCCCCGCGCCCGCTCTGTCTCGCCCCGCCCAGCGCCGGCAGCAGGATCGCGATCAGCAGCGCGATCACCGCGATGACCACCAGCAGTTCGATGAGCGTGAAGCCCCGGCGCATGGACCACTCCCGGGCCGCCCCATCGGCGGCCTGAATGCTATCCCTTATCGGTTCACAGCAGGTCCGCCGACAGCAGCGCGGCCCGCAAAGCCCGCGTCTTTTCCCCGACCTCCCCGCCGCCGATCTCCTCGCGCTCCAGCCGCACGACGGGCAGGACGCCCCAGCTCGAGTTGGTCAGGAAGACCTCGTCGGCCTCGAGCAGGTCATCGATCGCGAGCATCCGCGTCACGCACTCGAAGCCCCGCTCGCGCGCCAGCGTCATCACGGCCTTGCGCGTCACGCCCGGCAGCACCGGGCTGGGCAGGTACGCCCCCGACGCCGTGCGAACGCCCCCGCCCTCTTCGCCGCGGGCGATCGGCGTCAGCAGCACGCCGTTCTTGGCGACAAAGACATTGCTCACGCACCCGCCCGCGACATGGTTCGAGACGGTGAAGACGATCGCCTCGCCCGCCTTCTTCGCCGCGGCGGCCTGCAGCTCGCGCAGGCGCGCCCAGTAGTTCAGCGTCTTGTGCCCGCTCATGGGGTCGAGCGGGTTGAGCCGCAGATCGGCGATCGCCGCCGGCACGCCGCGCTCGAACATCGCTTCCGGGTACTCGGTCGCCGGCTGCGCGACGATCAGGACGGTCGGGTCGATCCGCGCGGGAACCTCGCCGGCCGGCGTCGCGCCCTCGGGCTTGCGCGCCAGCAGGTTCAGATCGCCGCCGGTGACCGTGAGCCGCACCCGCGACCGCGGGAGCTTGCTCTTCTCGACCGTCTTGCAAACCGCCTCGGCCAGCGCGTGGGTGCGCAGCGCGTCGGAGAGGCCGAGTTCCTTCGCCGACTTCCGCAACCGGTCGAGGTGCTCCTCGAGCCGCGGGATCTCCGCTTCCCCCGCCGCGAACCGCGCCGTCATCGTTTCGAACAGCCCGACCCCGTGCTGCAGCCCCGCGTCGAACGCCGACAACGTCGCCTCTTCGGCCGAGATGAAGCGTCCGTTCAGGAAGACGGTGGCCATGAACGTAGGGTACCCGGCCTCAGCCCTTCTTCTCGAACGCGAAGCTCGTTCCCTGGTAGTCCACGCGGACACCGTCGCCCGGCCCGAACTCGCCGTCGAGGATCCGCGCCGCCAGCACGTTCTCGATCCGCTGCTGGATCACCCGCTTCAGGGGGCGTGCGCCGTACGCCGGGTCCCAGCCCTCCGTCGCGATCTGCTGCGTGGCCCGCTCGGTCAACTCGAGCGTCATCTCGCGCGCCGCGAGTCTGCGGCGAAGCAGCCCGAGCTGGATCTCCACGATCCGCCCGATCTCCTCGCGCTTGAGCTGGTGGAAGACCACCACCTCGTCGATCCGGTTGAGCAGCTCCGGCCGGAAGAAGTTCCCCGCCGCCTCCGCCAGCGCGTCGCGCAGCTTCGTCGGCACGCCCGCGGCCTTGCCCACCTCCTCCATCGCCATCGCCGCCGGCCCGCGCCGCACGATCTCGCGCACCGCCGCCTCGACCTCCCAGTCCTCCGCCCCCTGCTCGGCCAGGGCCTGGATCTGCTGGCTGCCGATGTTGCTGGTCATCACCACGATCGTGTTCTTGACGTCGACCGTCCGCCCCTGCCCGTCCGTCAGCCGCCCGTCGTCGAGGACCTGCAGCAGCACGTTGAACACGTCGGGGTGCGCCTTCTCGATCTCGTCGAGCAGCACGACGCAGTACGGGCGCCGACGCACCGAATCCGTCAGCGCCCCGCCCTCGTCCTACCCGACATACCCCGGCGGCGCGCCGA
>CAZMPE010000264.1:0-4551 GCA_964567955.1 uncultured Phycisphaeraceae bacterium
CACCGCATCCGTGCGGATCGACTGGGAGAAGACCAGGTACCTTCTCGAGGACTACTGGGCCCGCCCGGAGATCCGTTTCCGCGCGGCGATCGCGGGCGGGGCCGCGCTGGTGCTGTTCACCCTGCTGCTCCTGATCGTGAGCCTGTGGGGCGGAGAGTCGGGCAAGCCCTCCACCACGGCGCCGGGGACGACCGTCGCGGCGGGCGCGGAAGCGCCGGTGCGGGTGCCGTCGGCGCTCAGGGGCGCCCGCGAGTGGGCGGAGTCGCTCGAGCGGGAGATCCGGAGCGATGCGCGGTTCCAGACCGTGGCGGTCGTGCCCACGTTCGTGGATGCCGCGCAGACGCGGGGAACCGTGATGATCACCGGCCAACTGTCGACCGCGGACCTTTCGGAACTGCGCCGGATCGTCGGCGAGTTGAGTCCGACGGTGCCGGTCAACTGGCAGGTCGTCGAGCTGCTGCGCTAGGCGCGCCGATCAGGCCGCCGGCTTGCGTGCGGAGACGTCGAGGCTGGTGATCAGGTCCGCGGGCTTTGTGTCCGGCGGGAGGCTTGCGGCGATGCGCCTGTAGAGCGGGTCCTGCCAGTCGGACATGGCGTTGAGGTAGGAGCCCCTGGGGGTGAGCTGGATGTCGCTCAGTCCCGCGGCGGCGGCCATGATCCGGGTCTCGTCCACCCGGACCGCGCCCGCGACACAGCCGATGATGGCCTCGACGTCGCTGCGGACGGATTCCGGGAGCGGGCGGAGGAGTGCGAGGTCGGAGACCGCGACGCGTCCGCCGGGCTTGAGGACGCGGGCGATCTCGCGCCAGACGCGCGGCTTGTCGGGCGAGAGGTTGAGCACGCAGTTGGAGATGACGACGTCGACGCTGGCGTCGGCGACGGGGAGGTTCTCGATCTCGCCGAGCCGGAACTCGATGTTGTTGAGGCCGGACTTCTCGCGGTAGGCGTCCAGGTTGCCGCGGGCCTTGGTGATCATCTCCGGCGTCATGTCGACGCCTATGACGAGGCCGGACTCCCCCACTTTCGGACCGGCGATGAAGCAGTCGAACCCGCCGCCGGAGCCCAGATCGAGGACGACTTCGCCCGGCCGGAGAGAGGCGAGGGCCGTGGGGTTGCCGCAGGACAGGCCCATGTTGGCGCCGTCGGGGGTCGCGGCGAGATCGGACTGTGAGTAACCGATGGCGCCGGCGAGCTGATCGGCCGTGAGCGTGGCGGGGCCGCAGCAGCCGCCGCCGTTGTTCGCGTCCGTCGCGGCGGAGCGCCTGGCAATGCCGGCGTACCCGGCCCGGACGGTCTCGCGGACGGTCTCGGCGACATTGTCGCGGACGGTTTCGGCGGGGGAGCAGCACTCGGGGCCGCAGCAGGTCTTGTTCGCGGAGGTTGTCACTTTGATTTCCTTTCGTTTGGTTCATCGCAGCAGCCGGGCGCACACAGGGCCCGCTGGTCGTTCGGGCAGCATTGCTCGACGGCGTCGGCGAGGGCGCGCATCGTGCGGCAGAGTCTGGGGTACTCGACGGCGTAGCGGACGGTCCGGCCCTCGCGTGTTCCGGTGATGACGCCCGCGCGCTCGAGGGTCTGGAGGTGGCGGGAGACAACGGAGAGGTCGACGTTGCAGCACTCGGCCACTTCGCTGACGGTGCAGGCCTTGGCGCACTTGATCAGGCATCCGAAGAGGCGGGCGCGGGTGGGGTCGCAGAGGGCCTTGAAGAGCCCCGGGTCGAGGAGGGCGTCGACGGGCCGGCAGCACGCCGCGGCCTGCTTGGGCGACATCGGGGAGCCGGGTCTCGGGGCTTTCCGCCTTTGTTTGCGTACTTGCGTCATGATGCAACTATACCCCGGGCCCGTGGCCGTGTCAAGGAGAGGGTGTACTCTGCCGGGCGTCATGCCCGAACTGCGGACCGAACGGCTGCTCCTGCGTCCCTACCGGCCCGACGAGGCCCCGGCCCTGGCCGCGCGCCGGTCGGACCCGGAGGTGGCCCGCTACGTGCAGTGGACGCCGCCGTACACGGTGGACACGGCGTCGGCGTTGATCGGCCGGACGCTGTGGCGCGGGCGGCTGGGGGCGGGCGAGGGGGCGATGGTCGCGCTGGAGATTGCGGACGGCCTCGTGGTCGGCGACTGCGCGGTGCAGATGCAGGCGGGCGACGACCGGCAGGCGAGCATCGGGTTCACGCTGGGGCGCGAGCACCAGGGGAAGGGGTACGCGACGGAGGCGGTGCGGGCGGTGCTCGGCGAACTCTTCACGTGCGCGGCGGGCGGGCTCTTCGCCGCGGAGGGGCTTCACCGGGTGACGGCGATCTGCGACACGGAGAACGCGGGGAGCCGGCGCGTGCTGGAGCGCGTGGGGATGCGGCGCGAAGCGCACTTCGTCCAGAACATCTTCTTCAAGGGGGCATGGGGGAGCGAGTACGTGTACGCGATGCTGGCGGGAGAGTGGAAGGGGTAAAGCGGGCCCTCACTCCAAGGACCCGGCTTCAGGTCAGGTGCAGGACAATCGAGGCCGCGAGAGCCTCGACGCCGAAACGCGCGTCGACCCAATCGCGGACGGCGCGCGGTGCGGCCAGGCGGAGCGCGATCGATGACCCGGCGATCAGGATGGCCCATACGAGACGTGCACGGATCGACCCGACGGGCGCTGCCGCGAGTGCCGCGGCGATGACGAGCCGGATGATCATCGCGGTGTTCCAGGCGCGGGCGTGCCCGAAGGTCGTCGGGACGGTGCGGGTGCCGAACTGTTGATCGGCGGCTTGATCGTCGAGGTCGCAGAGGATGGCGTCGGCGATGACCCGGACCCAGAGCGTGGCGAGGGCGAAGATCCAGATCGGGAGCGAGCCGGCATCGAGTGCGGGCGGTTCGGCGGGGCCGATCCAGACGACCATCGCCGCGAATCCGCCGATGCCGGCGGCGACGTACATGTTCTTCAGGATCAGCACATCCTTGACGCGGGACGAGCGGCGACGCGGTCGGCCGGCATAGGCGACGACACCGACGGCGGCGATGAAGGGGATGGAGATCATCCACGGCTCGTGGCGGCCGGACCATGCCAGGACAAGGCCGAGTGTCAGGAGCGCAAAGGCCGCGGCCCTTACGGCGGCGGCGTGCCGGCGGATGTAGTCGAATCGAGCACGGCATGCGGCGGCGTCCGCGGGATCGAGCCAGGCGTCGCGCAGTTTCACGCGGTTGAGCAGGTAGGCGCCGACCCCGACACAGAACGCGAGGGCGAGGCAGCGGGCGCGTTCGGCCGGGGTGAGCGCGGCGTCCGTCAGATGGATGAAGTAGACGACGGCCCCGACGACGTAGACGCCGGGCCAGACAGCGAGATGTGAGAGGACCATGAGCGGTCGGCGCGGCACGGGGGATCATATTGGAGGTGGACGATCGTGACGGATCGATTACCATCTTGAGCCGGCACGTTCGTCGTCGCGGGGAGGTCCTGCTTCGGCGGGATGCGCGCGGACAAAGGGACGCGGACTTGACGCCACTCGAGCGGGATGCTGATCAGTTCGGCCGTTCGTGCCGGGGCGGAGCCCGGCGCGAAACGAGCGTCCGCGAGGCTCGCCGTGGCGTGGTCGCGGCGGCGTTCGGCAACCTGCTCGAGCGCCCGCGGCACCGCGGGTATCACGCGGATTGGAACGCGATACTGAGGGACTCTCATGCGCGGCGAAGGCCGTAAAGGAGCACGGGCATGCGGTACATCGACGGGTACGTTGTGGTCGTTGCGAAGAAGAAACTGGCCGCGTACCGGAAGATTGCGCGGGCGGCGTGCAAGGTCTGGATGGACCACGGGGCGATTCAGTATGTCGAGTGTGCGGGCGACGACATGACGGTGAAGTGCGGGGTACCGTTCCCCCGCCTGATGAAGCTCAAGAAGACGGAGACCGCGGTCTTCGCGTGGGTCGCCTACAAGTCGCGGGCCCATCGCGACCGCGTGAACGCGGCGGTCATGAAGGACCCGCGCATCGCCAAGATGATGGCGGGGGGACCGATGCCCTTTGACATGAATCGGATGACCTACGGTGGCTTCCAATCCATGGTCGACGCGTGAAAGCCGCCGGGCAGCGCTCCTGGATAAACTGCCCGCGGGCCCTTCCGTTCGCGGCGGATGAAGGGCCGGGAAGGATCGGTCCATGAGCAGCGTGCGCGTCCTGGTGGGCACCAAGAAGGGTGCGTTCATCATCACGTCCGACGGCAAGCGCCAGAAGTGGAAGATCGATGGCCCGCACTTCGGCGGCTGGGAGATCTACCACCTCAAGGGGTCGCCGGCGGACCCCGACCGGCTGTTCGCGTCGCAGACCAGCGGGTGGTTCGGCCAGATCATCCAGCGTTCGGACGACGGCGGCAGGACGTGGGATCAGCCGGGCACGTCCCCCGGCGAACCCAAGACCACACCGGACGGCATGCCCAAGGGCGAGAGCAACAAGTTTGAGTACGACACGTCGCCCGGGACGGGCCGACCGCTGACGACGCACAAGTTCTTTGACGGCTCGCAGCACCCGTGGGAGTTCAAGCGCGTCTGGCACATCGAGCCTTCGCTCACGGATCCGGACACCG
>CAZMPE010000265.1:0-4166 GCA_964567955.1 uncultured Phycisphaeraceae bacterium
ATCACCCCCTTGGGCCGGCCACTGGTCCCCGACGTGTAAAGGAGAACCGCCAGGTCGTCGTTCGCCGCCGCCGCGGGCCAGCGGGGCTCCGGGAACCCCTTGAAGGCCCCAGACTCCTTGAGCTTGTCGAGTTCCAGCAGGTGCGGGATCTTCGGACGCGACCCCATGAACTCCAGCAGCGGCCCAACAGAAACGATCGTGTCCGTCTCGCAGTCGTCCACGATGTACTGCAGTTCCTCGGGCTTGAGCAGGTAGTTCATGGGAACCACCGTCTTGCCGAGGATCCACCCGGCCAGAGCGGCCATCGGAAAGAGGCCGCCGGTGGGCAGCAGCACGCCGACGGTCTTTGTGCGGCAGCGGGCCTCAATGGCCGAGGCCACATGCAGGGCCCCGACCAGCAGCTCGATCGCCCGCCACTGCCGGTTGTCGTCGATCATCGCGACCCAACCGGGGGCAAGGACACACCGGCGGATGATGGGCCAATGCACGCTCATCGGGTTCTCCAGGCCTGACGGACGCCGATTAGCGTAGCGGACCCGCCGAGTTTGGGAACAATCCGGGGACAAGGGCGTACCATCGGTTGTCGGCGCCCGAACCGCCCCGAGACGGCTGCCCCGTGGGAGTCCCGGCCGTTCCGCATGCCCCAGGCAGGGCGCGCCGACCCAGGGAGATTTGCATGCGTCCGACGTACACCTTGGCCGTGGCGCTTCTGACGGGGCTGTGCTTCACGGTTCGTGCCGCGGGCCAGGAAGCCCAGCCGACCGCCCCTGCACCCTCCGGCGCCGGACCGGTCGCGATCGACCCCACCAGCCCCGTTGCGCAGGCCTTCGCCGCGACGCAGAAGACGCGTGTCGAACTGGAACGTGACCTCTACCGGATCCGCGCCAAGTACTTCCGCAACATCCGCAACACGCAGATCCGGCAGGCGGGGATCGCCAAGCTCCGTGACTTCACGGATCCGGCGATCTTCCCGAGCTTTCTCAAGATCTTCGCCCGTGAGAAGGACGATGTCCGCTTCGCGATCCTCGATCACCTCGCGGACATCAAGTCCGAGCACGCGGACGCGACGCTGGCCTGGGCGGCGGTCCACGGACGTGACTCCCTGTACCGTTCCGAGGCCTCGAATCGCCTGATCCATCGGGCCCGCGAGACGGGCGAGCCGTCCTTCTACGTCAAGAGTGTCATCGCCGAGGCCCTCAAGAGCGGCAACAACGACGAGATGGCCTCCGCGGCCCAACTCGCCCAGGTGCTGCGGCTCTTCGAGGCGATCCCGATGCTGATCAATGCCCAGGTCACCGGGACGACCACCGGAGTTGGCGAAACGGACGAGACCGCCCTCGCCTACATCCTCGTCGGTCAGCAACAGGCCTTTGTCGCGGACCTCACCCCCGTCGTCGGGGACAGCGCCGTCGCCTTCGACCCGACGGTCGCTGTCGTCACCGAGGGAGTCGTGCTCCGCGTGATCGACGCCGTCGTTTTCACGTACCGAGTCGAGGTTCACAACTCGCTCGTGGCGCTGAGCAGCGACGCGTGGGGCCGCTCCACCGCGCACCTGGGCTGGGACAACGAGAAGTGGCGCGAGTGGTATGTAAAGGAACTCGTCCCCCACCTCGCCAGAACGGCCACGCCGCCGCCCGGCCCGCGCTGAATCAGTCGTTCGTGCCGATCGCCGAGGCGCAGGCGTACTGCGCCGTGTGGCTGATCGACAGAAGCCACCGCGTGATCCCCTGCTCGCCCGCGGCGCTCGCCGCAGCGCCGTGCAACCGCACGGTCGGCTGTCCACTGGGCAGCAGCACGACCTCGACATCCGTCCACGCGATTCCGTTGCGCCAGCCGGTTCCCAGCGCCTTGAGGACGGCCTCCTTCGCCGCGAACCGGCCCGCCAGGTGCTCGTCGCGCCGTTTGCCCGAATCGGAATAGGCCGCCTCGGCCGGCGTGAAGCACCGGCTCACGAAGTGGTCGCCGTGCTCGGCGGCCATCCGCGCGATGCGCCCGACCTCCACGATGTCCACTCCGTGACCGACGATGGGCATGGGGCGAATCTTACGCGTCCGGCGCGGCCTTCCCCGCCGGCTTTGGCTTCTTCTCGGTCTTGGCCGGCTTGGACTCCGCGGGCTTCGCCTCCGGTTTGGCGGCCGGTTTGGAGTCCGTTTCCGCGGCCTTCTTGTAGGACTCCGACCGGTAGTCGGTCTGGTAGAAGCCCGTGCCTTTGAAGAGCACCGCGGCGCCCGTTCCGATCAGCCGCTCGAGTGCGCTCTTGCCGCATTCCGGGCACTTGCGCTTCGGCGCGTCCTTCATGGACTGGAACAACTCGAAGCGGTGCTTGCACGAGTTGCAGCGGTAGTCGTAGGTGGGCATCGCGTTGGTCCTCAGCTGGCCTCGGGCGCGACCGAGACCATGGCCGGCCGGATGATCCGGTCGCCCAGGCAGTACCCGGCCTGGAGCGTCGCGACGATGCGGCCCGGCTCGATGCCCTCGGCCGCCTGCTGCACGACGGCCTGGTGCCGGTTTGGATCGAACTCCTCGTTGGGCTCCGGCGTGACCAAGGCGACGCCGTGGTTCTGCAGCACCTTCATCAACTCGTCGCGGATCACCTTGACACCGTTGACCATCTGCTCCGCGGTCACCTTGCTGGCGTCCTGACCGAGCGCCAGGTCGAAGTGGTCGAGCACCGTCAGCACGTTGAGCACCACCGACTTGACGCCCTGGTGGCGCGCCTCGTCCTGGTCGCGTGCCGCGCGCCGCGCGGCGTTCTGGTAGTCGGCGACCGTGCGCAGATAGCGGCTGTTGAGCTCATCGACCTTGGACTGCAACTCGGCGATCGGGTCCTCGATCGACGGTTCGCCCTCGGCCGGCGCGGTCTCCGGCCCCTCCGGCGCGCCCTCGGGCGCGGGGCTCGCCGGCGTCTCGGCGTTCTTGCCGTCCTTTTTCTCGCGTCCGAACATGGTTCCGCCTTCATCGCGCTGTATCGCGCGTCATGCTCCGAAGAGGTCCTTGATTCGTTTCACAAACCCCTGGCTCTCGGGGAGCACCCTCTCGTCTTCTGTTTCGGCGAACTCCCGCAGCAGCTTTTCCTGCTTCTGCGTCAGCTTGCGCGGAATCTCGATGTTCGCCACCACCACCATGTCGCCCCGGCGCCCGCTCCGCAAGTCCGGGAGGCCCTTGCCGGGCATCCGGAACAGCGAGCCGTGCTGCGTCCCCCTCGGGATCGTCAGCGACTCGCCCGAGTCACCGCCCAGCGTCGGCACGGTGACATCCGCGCCCAGCGAGGCCTGCGTGATGCTGATCGGCATCTCCAGGACGAGGTGATCGCCGTCGCGCGTGTAGAACTCGTGCTCCTTCACCCGCACCACGACGTGCAGGTCGCCCCTGACGCCCGACCCATCCGGCGCCAGCTCCGCCGGCGGCGGCTCACCCTCGCCCTGCACACGCACCGCCTGACCATCGGAGATCCCCGGCGGGATGCGGACCGACAGCCGGCGCTTGCGGGCCACCCGCCCCTTGCCCCGGCACGAACCGCACAGGTCGCGCACGATCTTGCCCCGACCGCCGCAATGCGGGCAGGTCGTCACCATGCGGAACATCCCGCCGAGCCCCGCCTGCTGGACCTTGCCGTGCCCGCCGCACGTCGGGCACGCGGCGGGCTTGCTGCCCGCCTTGGCCCCTGTGCCCGCGCACGTGTCGCAGACGTCCATCCGCGTGAACTCAACGTCGCGCTCGCAGCCGTTGAGCACATCCTCCAGCGTGAGCGTGACCTCGGTTTCAAGGTCGTACCCGCGGGCGACGCCGCGCGACGACCGCCCGCCGCCGAATCCTCCGAAGATGTCATCGAACATCGAGAAAATGTCCTGGACGTTCATCCTCGAGAAGTCGTGCGCCGCCGCGCCCTGCCCGCGCAATCCCTCATGCCCGAACCGGTCGTAGCGCTGGCGCTTCGACTCGTCGCCGAGCACCTCGTAGGCCTCGGCGGCCTCCTTGAACTTCGCTTCCGCCTCGGCGTCCCCCGGGTTGCGGTCCGGGTGGAACTTCATCGCCATGCGTCGGTACGCGCGCTTGATCTCCTCCACGTCGGCTTTCTTGTCGACGCCGAGAATTTCGTAATAGTCGCGCGTGGTCGGCATGCGATCCTCGGGGTGGGGTGAACGCCCCGCCGGTGCTCAGATCCC
>CAZMPE010000265.1:4176-4547 GCA_964567955.1 uncultured Phycisphaeraceae bacterium
GCCACCGCCCCCTCGGACGGCTGCTTGTCCTCCTTCAACTCGGTCACGAGCACCTCGGTCGTCAGCATCAGGCCCGCGACGGACGCGGCGTTGACGAGTGCCGACTTGGCCACCAGCGCCGGATCGATGATCCCCATCTTGATCAGGTCGCCGTACTCGCCGGTCGCCGCGTTGAAACCGAAGCCGCCCTTGCCCTCCTTGATCTTCTCGGTGACCAGGTCGCCGTCGTGCCCGGCATTCTCGGCGATCTGGTAGGCGCAGCTCTCGACCGCGCGCGACACGATGTCGAAGCCGATCTTCTCGTCCCCCTTGGCCTTCTTCTGGGCCGCGAGGATCGCCGGCTGCGTCCGGATCAGCGCGACGCCGCCGCC
>CAZMPE010000266.1:0-4545 GCA_964567955.1 uncultured Phycisphaeraceae bacterium
TGCCGCGGGGCTTCACGAACGCCGGGTTCGCCTCGGTCCAGGCGGCGCCGGTGGCGTACAGCTACGCGGACGGCCAGTACTGGGACGACACGGTCTACGCGATTCCCCGCGCGGCGCGCCGGGCGGATGTGACCGTGTACTACCAGACGACGTCGAAGGAGTACATCGAGTTCCTGCGCGACGCGAACACGACGAACAGCGCGGGCCAGACGGCGTACAACCAGTGGGCGCTGCTGGGCAAGAGCGCGCCGGTGGCGATGGACGTGGGGTCGATCGAGTTGTGCCGCGCCGACTTCAACCGCGACGGCCTCCTGAACCTGGCGGACTTCGGCTCGTTCCAGAGCCTGTTTGCGCTGCAGGACCCGCGGGCGGACTTCAACAAGGACGGGCTGTACAACCTCGCGGACTTCGGCGCGTTCCAGAGCGCGTTCGCGCTGGGATGCCCGTAACGGGTGTGCGAACATCGTGCGATCGCGGAATGAGCGCGATCTTCGCGCGCGGGGCCGGGCACGCGCGCGATGTTCTCCCGAAGCGCTGCAACCTCCTGCGCGGCGGCGATTTGCGGGCCCTTCGGTTTGGCTCGTCCGCCACGAACGCCGGGCCGGCGTGACAAGCCCCCTGCCGATCGTGGAATCGAAGCTTGAACAAGCGTCGGCTCCTGCTCAACGTGTGTTGTGGATCGCGTCCCGGCTCCCGGATCGGGCGCCGCGAGGGCGGAGCGCACGCCGCATCGCTGTTCCCTTCGTGACGGGGCATCGGCGTGCGTCGGCCGGGTCGCCGCGAAACAAGGAGTGTGCCTCATGAGAGTACGGAACGCTATCGCATTCGCCGGTTGCGCGTCCCTGGCCTCGGCGGCCCTGGCCGGCCCGCCGGTGGACCTGAGCAACCCGTCGCAACGCTGGCAGCCGATGCCGTCGCAGCCGACCGCGGTCTCGCCGGAAGGATGCGACATGGACGACTTCAACCGCGCCAACGGCCCGATCGGGGGCAGCTGGGTGCCGGGGATCGGCGCTCTCACCGACTGGAGCATCGAGAGCAACATGGGCAAGTACGCCGGCGGCGGGAACGGCTACATGCAGCACGGCACCGCGAACGCCGCGTACGACTCCACGGATGTGTGGATTGACGCCAAGACCGCCGGCGCCTCCAACGGCTACGTCGCCGCGGTCACGGGACTCGGCGGGGGCGACAACCTCTACATCAAGGTGCAATCGCAGGACGGCTCGGGCACCTTCCACGTCGCCGGCTTCTACCACGGCTTCAACGGCGGCGGCTGGCCGGGCATCTCCGGCGGGGCGGCGTTCTTTGCCTTGGACACGCCGTTCACCGAGGGACGGCTGCGCCTCTACATCACGGACGGCGGCGACACCGTGAACCTGGACATCGACACCGACTTCAACGGCACGGCCGATCAGACCTACAGCCGCGGCGGCGTGCTGGGGATCTCCGGCGCGTTCGGGATGTCGTTCGGGATCGGCGGCTGGGGCACCAGCCTCTTTGACAACTGGGGCTTGTGCCCGCCGAGCCCCGGCTGCTACCCCGATTGCAACAACGACCAGATCCTCAACCTCGCGGACTTCGGGTGCTTCCAGACCGCGTTCGCGACGGGCAACACGTACGCCGACTGCAACGGCGACACGCTCCTGAATCTGGCCGACTTCGGCTGCTTCCAGACTCAGTTCGCGATCGGCTGCCCGTAGCCCGGGTGCGAACAGGAGCGGAACATCGGTCTCGCGAGAACGGCGCGCGTCCGCTTCGTGCGTGCCGCGTCGATCGAGGAGAGGCCGCGGAATCCAGCGCCCGCCCGCGCCGCGCGCCGACTCGGATCGGTGCAAGGAGCGGGCGGGCCGCATTCCGGGGGCCCGAATGTCGGCAGTTTGTCGCCCGTGCGCTTGATTCAACACGAGTTGGGCGCAAATGTGCAACAGACCCGATACTCGCAAGCCGTTCCGGTGCGCCGATCTCGCGGCGCCCGGGTCGTCGCGAAAAAGGAGTGCACAGCATGAGAGCTACGAACGCGATCGCGTCCGCGGGCGTCCTGGCGGCGGCTGCCTTGGCGGCGGGCGGGCCACCGACGGCGGATAAGAGCCTCGCTTCCACGGCCGTTCGGCCGGCGCCGGCATCGCCGCCCTCCGTCTCACCCGAGGCGTGCGCGCAGGACGACTTCAATCGCCCCGACGGGCCGATCGGCGGAGAGTGGTGGGGCGTCAAGGGGCCCTTCTTCGAATGGCGCGTCGAGAACAACAAGGGCAAGTACACGAGCCCGAGCAACTCGTATGTCGAGCACGGCGCGGTGAGCGCTGCGTACTCCCTCATCGATCTGTGGATTGACGCCGAGGCGCCGGGCCCCGGCGACGGGTACGTGGCCCTGGCCTCCGGCCTCGGGGGGACGGAGAACCTCTACATCAAGGTCCAGCAGTCCAACGGTTCGGGGATGTTCCACCAGTGCGGCTTCTACCGCGGCTTCAACGGGCTGGGCTGGGCGGGCATGACCGGCGGCCCCGCGTTCTTCGATCTGTCCGAGCCCTTCGTGACCGCACGGTTGCGCCTCACGATCACCAACGGAGGCGACACCGCGACGCTGGAGATCGACACGGACTTCAACGGGACACCGGATCAGTCGTACTCGCGCGGCGGCGTGCTCGGCATCGCCCCCAGCTTCGGGATGAAGGTCGGCATCGGCGCGTGGGGGAGCTGCCGGTTCGACAACTGGGGCACCTGCCCGCCGCTCCTGCCGTGCTACGCCGACTGCAACGGGGACCAGATCCTCAATATCGCCGACTTCGGTTGCTTCCAGACCAACTACGCGATCAACAACCTGTACGCCGACTGCAACAACGACATGCTGTTCAATCTCGCGGATTTCGGCTGCTTCCAGACGAAGTTCGCCCTGGGGTGCCCGTAGCGGCGCCGGGCTGCGGGCGCCCCTGCCCGCAAGTATCTTCCTTCGGAACCGGATTCCGGCTTGCGGATGCCCGGCGGTGTGCAATACTGGCCCCGCTATGGGATCCCCGCGCGGTGCCGGGGGTTGCTCCGTGGGGCAGGCTTGAAGAGAGGTTCCAAATGATGCGTCTCGTTTCTTGTGTGGCTGCCGTCGTCATGATGGCCGGCGCGGCCCGGGCACAGTTCGTCAACGGCGGGTTCGAGAGCGGAGACCTCACCGGGTGGACCGCCACGCCCACCGCGAACGGGACGACAGCGGTCCAACTCGTGGAACTGTTCGACATTGACGGGCCCGGGCCTCTGGGCGACAGCCTCGCGGCGAAGTTCAGCGTCGGGAACGCGGTGGCTCCCGTCCAGCCCATCCAGGGCATCGAGCTGACGCAATCGCTGGCGCTGAACGCCGGCGTGGACTACGTCATCAGCTTCAACTGGGCGGCCGTCAGGACCATCACCACCCAGAACACCGAGGGCGGGCGGTTCGCGCTCATCGTCAACGGCACCGAACTCGCCGTGCAGAACGCGGGCCCGACCAGTTCCACCCTGCCTCACTACGGTTTCATCACCACGAACTTCATGCCCGCGGCCAGCGGGAACCACACGGTCGGAGTTCGCATCACGCGCCAGTTCACCGTGCCCACGCCGACCACGCCGACGCTGTTCCAGTATGTGGACAACTTCACCATCCAGGGCGGCGCGGCCCCGTGCTACCCGGACTGCAACGGGGACCAGATCCTCAATATCGCCGACTTCGGTTGCTTCCAGACCAAGTTCGCGACACAGAACTCCTACGCCGACTGCAACGGCGACCAGATCTTGAATCTGGCCGACTTCGGCTGCTTCCAGACCAAGTTCGCGATCGGCTGCCCGTAGGGCGCCGCGTGACCGGACCAACAAGACCCCGGCCGCTCTCGGGCCGGGGTTTTTCTGTTCCCGCGGGGCGCTCGCGGACAACGGAAGAATGCCTTGACCAACCGACGCGAAACCGGGATAGTGCCCGGTCTCGGCGGACGGATGTGCGGGGCGGGGTGCCGCGGTTCTCGGGCGTCAGGTTTCGGAGTCCAGCATCATGATGATGAATCGGCGTGCGGCGCTATGCCTGTTCGTGGCGGCGGGGCTTGTCCTGGGTTTCGGCGCGGGCGCATCCGGCCGCCAGCCCGTGATCGGCGAGGTCAGCCCGACGGCCCTGTACATGCAGACCGGAGTCGTGGACACGGGCGCGCCGCGACAGGGCCTCGCGGCCGTCTGCGGCGCGAACAGCGCGGGCCGGCAGTTCGTCCTGCAACTCGACGGGCCCATCACGCCCGAGCGCCGCGCCCGCCTGGAGCACGCCGGCATCGTCGTCGGCCAATACCTGCCTATGTACTCGTACATCGTGCGGCTGGACGGGGCGGACGCGGGGGCCGCCGCGGGCCTCGAGTTCGTGCGCTGGTTCTCCGAGTACCAGGCACGGTGGAAGGTCGCCCCGGGCCTGGCGCCGGAGGCGGGCGGGCGCGTGGCGCTGGCCGTCACGCTCTTCGCGACTCTCTCACCCGCGGAGGTCGCCGCGGCTCAGCGCGCCATCTGGGAGGTGCCGGGGCTGGTCAGTTTCTACGAGCAGGAGAT
>CAZMPE010000267.1:0-4544 GCA_964567955.1 uncultured Phycisphaeraceae bacterium
CGCGAGCGGTCGCGGCTCCGTTGGTGCTGTTGGCGTGGCTGCTCGCCGCCATCGCCACCGGGCGCAGCCTGGTCGGCCCGCGACGGAGGCTCATGGGTGCTCTCTCCGGCTTGATCACCGCCGTGCTGGGCCTCTTGATCCTTGGGGCGATCCTGGTCGAGCAACGGGAATCCGGATCCCCGGCACCGGGGATATCAGGCATTCAGGCCGCGTCGCTCCTCTATGTCCCAGGCTTCCTCGTTGTCGGCGCGCTCATCGGCTTTGTCGGGGCGATCTTCGGCCGCCCGCGCACGCTGCCCGAACATGGCGACTGGCTCGCACGATTCGCGGTGGTCATGGCGGTCTCGATCGTCCCGCTCCTCCTCATCGGCGGCGCGGTCACAAGCACCGATTCGGGCATGGCCATCCGAGGCTGGCCCACTTCCGACGCCGCGAACATGTTCTTCTATCCCCTGAGCCTGATGCAGGATTCTTCGAGGTTTCTCGAGCATTCGCACCGGCTCTTCGGGACGCTGGTCGGACTCACCGGCATCGTTCTCTTCGGCGCTGTTCTCGCCCTCGACAGCCGTCCCCGGGTGAAGATCGCCGCGGGGCTTCTCCTCGGCTTCATCGTCGCCCAAGGCGTTCTCGGCGGCTACCGCGTTATCGAAGACGACCGCATCATGGGGCTGATCCACGGCATCTCCGGGCAGGTGATCTTCGCTTTCGCCTGCGGTCTCGCGGCCGTCCTCAGCCAGTCGTACAAGACGGGCCCAGCTCCCGCCGTCTCGCCCCAGGCCAAACACCTCAGGGTCATCACCTCAGTTTTCATCATTTTCCTGCTGATCCAGCTGGCGTTCGGGGCAGCCTTCCGGCATCTCGGCTGGGCGACCCCGGGCGCCAAGCACGCCCTTTACACCCACGCCGGATTTTCGATCCTGGTGGTGCTGGCGGCGCTGGCGGTCGGCTTCAAGGCCGGTGTGGTTGGCAAGGATCACAGCCCGATCCTGCGCCGCGTCGGCAAGGGCGTCGTGCACCTCATCGGCCTGCAGTTCCTCCTCGGGCTTCTTTCGCTCCTGGCGGTGATCCTCTCCCCAAGCCGGACCGCCGCGCCGGGAGAAGCAGTGGCGACCCCCGCCCTGGAAGCGATCGTGACGACCTCCCACCAGGCGGTCGGAGCGCTCCTTTTCGGCCTCGCCGCGCTGGTCTGGGTCTGGAGCCGGCGGGTGGTAACCAGCCGGGGTTAACGCGATTTGGGGTGGAACGAACGGTCCGAAATCCGACAATAAGCAGTGCGGGGCAATGCCCGGAACCCCTCGGGCGTTGAACGGGTATCCGTTTGTGGATCCGGGAGCCGGTACATGCTGACCCAACCGACCGACACGAAGAAGAAGCCGGGCATTTCCACGTCACTGCGACCTATCAAGCCGGCGCAGTTCGGCTACGAGCAGGCGCGCCATCTGCTCTGGCGCGCGGGCTTCGGCGGCACGCCGGCCCAGATCCAGACGCTGGTCGGATGGGGCCCCCAGAAATCGGTTGAGTACCTCCTCGCCGCGGACGCGCCGTACACCGTCGCGGGCGCCGAGGCCTTCGACAAGGACATCCTCCGCCCGGCCACGGACGAGGAGCGCCGCATGTACCAGGCCGCGCGCCGCTCGCAGGACGAGAACGCGCTGGCACGCATCCGCCTGCTCCAGCAGGAGCGCGAACGCCTCGACCGGCGCCAGGTCCGCGAGGTGCAGAAGTGGTGGCTCAAGCGGATGATCGAGACGCCGCGCCCCCTCGAAGAAAAGATGACCCTCTTCTGGCATGGCCACTTCGCGACCAGCTACCGCACGATCGAGAACAGCTACCACATGTACCTCCAGAACGAGCTGTTCCGGAAGCACGCGCTCGGGAACTTCGGCGAGCTGCTCTTCGCCATCATCCGCGACCCGGCGATGCTCGCCTACCTCGACAACAACGACAGCCGCAAGGGCCGCCCCAACGAGAACCTCGCCCGCGAGATCATGGAGCTGTTCGCCCTCGGCATCGGCAACTACACCGAGAAGGACATCAAGGAGGGCGCCCGCGCCCTCACCGGCTACACGTTCAACGACGACGAGTTCGTCTTCCGCCAGAACGATCACGACACCGGCTCCAAGTCCATCCTCGGGCGCTCCGCCCCGATGGACGGCGATGACTTCGTGCGCGCCATCCTCGAGCAGCGCGCCTGCGGCCGGTTCATGGCCCGCAAGCTCTACAAGTTCTTCGTCGCCGACGTCCCGCCGCTGGAGGCCACCGACAACGACCGCGCGCTCGACCCGGTCCCCAAGGCCGTGATCGCGGACCTGACCTCCACGCTCCTTTCGGCCCGCTACTCCATCAAGCCGGTGCTCCGCCAGATCTTCCTCAGCGAGCACTTCTACGACCCGGCGGTCATGAACGAGCAGATCAAGTCGCCGACCCAGCTCGTCGTCGGCGCCGTCCGCTCCATCGGCACGCCCGTCCGCGACCTCTCGCTGCTCCTCGACGCCATGGACCTCATGGGTCAGAACATCCTCTTTCCGCCCAGCGTCAAGGGCTGGGACGGCGGCCGCTCGTGGATCAACACCTCCACGCTCTTCGTCCGCCAGAACATCCTCGCTTTCCTGCTCACCGGCAAGAAACCGACGGGCTACGACGCGATGTCGGGGAGCGAGAAGTTCGATCCGACGGCGCTCCTCGCCGGCCTCGCCGGCGGCGACCCGGGCGCCGAAAAGGACCACGCCCGCGTCATCGATTACCTCCTCCGCTTCACCATCGGCCGCACCCCCGAGGACGCCCGCGCGGCACTCAACGAGTTCGCCAGGGGCCTGGGCGGCGGCGTGACCAACGACCTCGTGACCGGGATGCTCGTGCTCATCACCGCGATGCCGGAGTACCAGTTGTGCTGAACCCCGAAACCAACGCCTTTACACGCCGCCGCTTCCTGTCCTCGGGCCTGACCCTCGCCTCCGCGGCGGTCACGGTCCCGTGGTTCATCAACCGCTCGGCGCTCGGCCTCCCGACGGCGCTTCCCGGGCTCTCGAGCATCGCCGGCGTCCCCGAGGACCACATCCTCGTGGTGATCCAGCTCGGCGGCGGCAACGACGGCCTCAACACCGTCGTGCCCTTCGGCTTCGACCAGTACTACAAGGCCCGCCCCGGCATCGGTATCCCCGCCGACCAGGTGCTCCGGCTCTCGAAGGCCGACGGCATCGGCCTGCACCCGCAGCTCGCGGCCATGAAGAGCATGTACGACGACGGGCTCTGCACAATCGTCCAGGGCGTCGGATACCCGAATCCCAACCGCTCGCACTTCAAGTCGATGGACATCTGGCACACGGCGGACACGACCGCAACCGGCAACGGCTGGCTCGGCCGCTACTTCGACGCCGAGTGCTGCGGGTACGGCAAGGGCGAGAGCGGCAAGCCCGACGGCTCGAAGCCGTCGGTGGGCGGTCAGCCGGGCATCGCGATCGGACGCACCGCACCGCTGGCGATGCAGGGCCAGCAGGTCAAGCCGATCGCCTTCGAGACCGAGGACCTCTTCCGATGGATCGGCAAGGACGTCCACCCCGCCCTCAATGACCCGTACGAGAAGATCGAACGCCGCGGCGCCCCGGAGGGCGCGGCCGACTCCAACGCCTCGTTCCTGATGCGCACCGCCCTCGACGCGCAGATCTCCAGCGACATGATCCGCAAGGCCGTGCGCCTCCGCCCGCTCGCCGAATACCCCGGCAACAACCAGCTCGCCCAGCAACTGGCGATGGTCGCCGCGATGATCCGCGGCGGGCTGCCGACCCGCGTGTACTACGTCCAGCTCGGCGGCTTCGACACGCACGCCGGCCAGGGCGGCGTCAACGGCTCCCACGCGCAGCTCCTCAATCGGCTCTCGACGGCCGTCCGCGCGTTCTACAACGACCTCAAGGCGCAGGAGAACGACAAGCGCGTCCTCACCATGTCCTTCTCAGAGTTCGGCCGGCGCGTCGGGCAGAACGCCAGCCAGGGCACCGACCACGGCACCGCGGCCCCGATGTTCCTTTTCGGCCCCATGGTCCGCCCGGGCGTCGTCGGCAACCACCCGTCGCTCACCGACCTCGACGACGGCGATCTGAAGTACAAGATCGACTTCCGCGCCGTCTACGCGGGGATCCTCGAAGGCTGGCTGAAGGCCGATTCCCAGAAGATCCTCGAGGGCACGTACAAGTCGCTGCCGCTGATCAAGGCCTGACGCGGAGTCCGGCAATCCGGCTGCTTCGGTACGATGGCCCGCATCGAAGACCGGAGGCCGCGCATGCGATTCCACGCCCTCATCGTCTTGTTGCTGATCCTCTCGCCCTGCCGCGCGGACGTCGGCGACCCCGTTGCCGTGCGCTGGTGGGGCGCCTCGCTCGTCACGATTGAAACCTTCTGGGGCCTGACGGTCGCCATCGACCCCTGCCCCACGAACATCGGCCTCGCCGATCCGGGGATCACCGCGGACCTCGTCCTCATCACGCATGAGCACTCCGACCACAACAACGCCGCGCTCATCCGCGGCAGGCCGCGCGTCGAGCGCGGGC
>CAZMPE010000268.1:0-4537 GCA_964567955.1 uncultured Phycisphaeraceae bacterium
GGTGAGCACGCTCTCGAACGCCATCACCGCGATCCGCGACGCCGCGAAGCAGCTCACGCCGGTCGGGCGCGCCGCCGCCGCGCTCGCGCTCCTGGCCGCCACCCTCGTCGTGATCCTCCTCCCGTCGCTCATCGGCTCGTTCTTCACGCCCGCCGCCCGCGCCGCCGGCGACGAGGCGGCACGCACCCGCGAACTCGCCGCGGCGTTCCAGTCCGACTTCGAGCCGCGCGTCGCGCAGTTCAACGGGCGCTCGCTCTTCTTCATCCCCGGCGCGCCGCCGCCGCCGCCCCCGCCGCCGATCGAGATCGCGGAGGATCTTCCGCCCCCTCCCCCGCCCCCGCCCGCCACCTACGGCGGCCCGGCGATCATCGCGATGGTCAACGGCACCGTCTGGTTCAGCGACGGGCGACAGCTCGCCGCCGGCGCCGAGGCCGACGGCGATCTGAAAGTCTCCCGCCTCCAGCCGCCCTGGAGCGCCGTTGTCCGCTGGAAGGACGTCGAGTTCACCGTCGATCTCTTCACCCGCGACTCCGTCGTCATGCCCCCGCCCACGACCAACGCCGGCGGCGGCGAGCCCGACTCCAACCCATCCGCCGAATCCACCGAAAAGTGATCGCCCGGGGGCCGACCCCGCACCCAAGGGACCGAGATGACCAACACACGCCCCCAACTCCCGCGCCTGGCCGTCACCGCCGCCGCGCTCCTGCTCCTCGCCGGGCACGCCGTCGGCCGACAGGAAGCGCCGGCGCCGCCGCCCGTCGACGCCAACGGACGCAAGATCCTCGAGGGCCCGCCGACGACCCTCGCCTTCAAGCAGGTGACGGTCGAGCAGATTATCCCCTTCATCGTCGAGGCCTCCGGCAAGGTCGTCATGCCCCAGCAGGACGTGATGTCCCGCAAGATCACCGTGCTCAACGACCGGCCGATCCCGCGAGCGCAGGCGCTCGACCTCGTCCTCATCGCGCTCCAGCAGAACGGCATCGCCGTCGTCGAGACCGCCGACACCATCACCCTGCGCGACATCACCGAGATCGTGCGACAGGACGTCCCCGTCCTCGGCCCGGACACCTCCGTCCTCGGACGCACCGACCTCGGCACCATCGCCGAAAAGGTCTACCGCCTCAGGCACTCCTCCGCCGCGAACTACGGCGACATCCTCAAGACCGCCGTCCCCGACTACGCCAAGGTCACGATCGACAAGGATTCCAACCAGGTCGCGATCATGGGCAACATCGCCCTGCTCCAGCGGATGGAAAACCTCTTCAACTCCCTCGACCGGCCCAGCTCGGGGGCCGTGGAGGCCGAGACCTTCCGCCTCCGCTACGCCGACTCGGCCCAGATCAAGACGAACATCGAGGAGCTCTTCGGCGACAGCGCCCGCACCTCCGGACAGGCCAACCGCAACCAGCAGCAGCAGGGCCGCGGCGGCTTCCAGTTCCCCGGTCAGCAGAGCGCGCCCGAGTCCACCGCCACCAGCGGCCAGCTCCGCGTCAGCGCCAACGCTCAGCAGAACTCCGTGACCGTCGTCGCCGAGCCCGCGATCCTTCAACAGATCCGTGTCCAGATCGACGAGTTCTGGGATCGCCCCCTCGCCGAAGAGGTCGTCGTCCCGCGCATCTACGACCTGAAGAACAGCGACCCCGTTAAGGTCCGCACCGCGCTCGAGGGCCTCTTCGGCCGGCCGTCCGCGACGGCGGGGACCGGGGGCGGTGGGGGCGGGCAGGGCGGCGGCCAGGCGGCATCGACCGGTTCGTCGTCGCAGGGCGTCGGGCGCCTCGCCGGTCAGTTTTCGTTCCAGGCGCTCCCGGAATCCGGCCGCCTCGTCGTCATCGCCAAGTCGCCCGACAACCTCGCGGTCATCGACAAGATCATCGAGGACCTCGACCGGCCTCAGTCCGTCGGCCTGCCGGCGATCGTCGAGCTCAAGCACGCCTCGGCCGAGGACCTCGCCGAGCAGATCAACACGCTGCTCGCGCAGGACGGCACCATCGCCCAGGTCCGCCGCTCCGCGTCCGGGCTCTCCGATTCGTCGTCGACCACCAGCCCGTTCTCCCAGACCACGACCTCGGCCGACGGCACGACCACGCAGGAGACGACGACCGCCGACAACATCGCCTTCTGGTGGCAGCGCTCGCGCCCGCCGACCGACCGGCAGAACTCCTCGAACCTCGTCGGGCAGATCCGCATCGTCCCCGTCTGGCGCCAGAACGCCCTCATGGTCCTCGCGCCGCAGGAGTACAAGAACGCCGTCGTCGAGCTCATCACGCAGCTCGACCAGCCCGGACGCCAGGTCCTCGTCTCCGCCATCGTCTGCGAGGTCTCGCGCGACGACGCCACCGCCCTCGGACTCCGCTGGTCCAGCTCCGCCATCAACCCCACCAACGCCGACAACGCCCTGAACATCGGCGGCAGCATCGACGCGACCGAGAACAACTTCCTCGGCCAGATGTTCGACACCTCCGTCCTCAACGCCAACGTCGACCTCAACGTCCTGCTCCAGGCCCTCTCCCAGAAGACCAAGGTCAGCATCCTCAGCGAGCCCAAGGTCTTCACCAGCGACAACCAGGAGGCCGAGTTCTTCAGCGGCCAGGACATCCCCTTCATCACCGAGTCGCAGCCCAACACGCAGGGCAACCTCGTCCAGTCCTTCGACTACAAGGCCGTCGGCATCCAGCTCCGCGTCCGCCCGCGCATCACCGTCAAGCGCGACGTCGACCTGCGCGTCAACCTCGAGCTCTCCAGCATCGTCCCCGGCCAGACCCTCTTCGGCGGCGCGATCGTCGACCGGCGAGAGACCACGACCCAGCTCATCCTCCGCAACGGCCAGACCGCCGTCATCTCCGGCATCTTCCTCAGCGAGGATTCCGAGATCGTCCGCAAGGTCCCGCTCCTGGGCGATATCCCGCTCATCGGCGCGCTCTTCCGGTCCAAGGAAAAATCCGTCTCCAGCACCGAGCTGCTCGTCTTCATCACCCCCCTCGTCGTCGACAACACCGACGACACCGAGCGGGTCAACGAGCCCTACCTCCAGCGGCTGCGCGAACGCCAGGCCGAATCCGCCGCCAAGCACACCGGCAAACCGCCCGTGGAACTGCCCCCGCCGCCCCCGCAGGACACGCCCCCCGGCCCGTAGCCGATGCGCACGCGAACACCCATCGCCGTCCTCGCCGCGCTCGCCCTCGCCGGCGGGTGCGTCACGGAGAAGCGCTCCTCCGCCCCCCGCGGCGTGCCGGTCCGCGCCCCCGGCGCCGACGTCGAGCTGCCCGCCGGCCCGATCGCCTCGCCGGTCACCGGCTCGACCAGCGTCTCGCGCATCCAGGTGCAGGTCGTCGGCCTCGGCTCCGTCCCCTACGACGGGCAAGTGCTGCCGCTGCTCTCGCCCGATGCGCGCCTGCTCGCCGTGCAGGAAGGCGAGCCGCCCACCTGGCCCACGCTGCTGGCCACGTCCGGCGCCGAGCCCCCGTCGGGCACGCGCCTGGCCGTCTACGACATCTCCAGGTCGCCGATCGCGCGCGTCGAGTTCGCCGCGCCCCTCCCGGCCGGGCTCATGCTCGGCCGCGCCTGCGACAACCGGGGCTTCCTCGTCGAAGCGCCCCAGCCCGACGGCTCGCGCTGGATCGGGCGCGTCTCGTGGGTGGCCGGCCATGTCGAGTGGCTCGTCCGCGACGGACGCGTCAACGCACACGCCGTCCTGACGCCCGCCGGCCTGCTCGCCTACACCCGGCGCGCCGTCGCCGATGAACGGTCCGAACTCGTCCTCCGCACCGAGGGCGGCGCCGAGAGCGTCCGCACCTCCGCCGCGGCGTCCTACGTCCTTCCCATGGCCACGGCCGAGCGCGACGTCATCCACGCCCTCGTCTTCGAGGGCTCGACATTGCTGGTCGAGGCCGTGCGGATCATCGAGGACCCGCCGGGCAGCAGGAAGTTCCGCCTCGGCTCGACGCTCGCGGTCTCTTCGATCGCGACATCCACCGATCCCGCCCTCGCGTACCAGATCGCCGCGCCCCTGCAGGGCGCCGTTGTCACCGGCCGCCCGCACGAGGCCCAGTCGCCCCCCGACCCGCTTGTGCTCTACCACCCGCGCCTCTCGCGCATGGCCGTCTTCGATCCGCGCTCGTCGTCCTTCCTGCCGCTCGCGCCCAGGTCGGTCGCCGCGGCACACTGGCCGCAGGCCGCCCGCGACGGCTACCTGTGCGCCGTGCCGGAGGGGCTGGTCTTCACGCCGACGCCCGACACCGACCCCGCCGCGCGCCGCCCGCCCGACGCCCGCGTCCTCGGCACTCCCTACGTGCCGCGATTGAGCGACGACCCCGAGCGGCCCGTCGTCCTCTTCGGCCCCGGCGACCAGAACCAGCAGCGACGGCTGTCGCTGTTCGTGCTCCGCGTCCCCGACGCCGCACCCTCGGACCGCCCGGGCGCGGACTGACTCACATCAGAGACGCGACCGTGAGGGAGCGTGCTTCTTCCGACGAGGCAACTGGCATCGACGACAAGTCGTGCTATCGAAGTCGGCCTGTCCTTGAGGCCGACTTCGATG
>CAZMPE010000269.1:0-4537 GCA_964567955.1 uncultured Phycisphaeraceae bacterium
CCTCGACCGCGGATGCCAGCGCCCGCGCCAGCCGATCTCGCTCCGCCCGCGGCAGCTCGTTCGTGGCCGCGGAACCGGATTGGATGACGGGGAGCATCGCCATGGATTCGGGTCGATTGTAGCGACGGGCCCCCGCGCCCCCCCGGAGGGCAGAATGTCACACACATGTAACGCCATGGAACGAGGAGCGGCCCTCCGCGTCGAATCCGGGGGTACAGTGTTGTCCGATCCGATCGGTCAACGCCTACCCAAGGAGACTCCCGTGAACCGATCCGTCGTCCGCGCCCTCGTCCTCGTCGCCGGGCTGGCCGCTCCCCTCTCGATCGCCGTTGCCGTGCCCTCCGCGCCCGCGCTCGTGCAGCCCGGCGCGTCGATCGAGCGACTGCCAGTCTCCGGGATCACCCTTTACCGGTCGGGGGTCGGGTACTTCGAACGCCGCGGCCTGATCGAAGGTGATCAGGATGTCCAGCTGCGCTTCGCCACCGACCAGATCAACGACATCCTCAAGTCCATGGTCCTCCTCGATCTCGACGGCGGCCGGATCGACACGGTGCGGTATGGGTCCAAGGAGCCGCTCGAGCGGCGCCTCGCGAGTTTCGGCGTCGATATCTCGGACAACCCGGCTCTCGGTGACCTGCTCAACCGCCTGCGCGGTGCTCCCGTCCAGGTGTCCACGCCGGACGGTTGGCTCAAGGGCACCATCCTCGGCGTCGAGATCCCGCCGACTCCCGCCGGCAAGGACGGGGCCGTCGTCCAGACCCCCCACCTCAACCTCGTCACCGACACGGGCATAAAGGCCGTCAACGTGACGCAGGTCTCGGCCTTCGACATCCTCGACAAAGACCTCGCCGCGGAACTCTCCAAGGCCCTCGAAGCACTCGCAGAACACCGCGCCGACCGCGTCAAGAGCGTCGACCTGACGCTCCGCGGCAACGGCACCCGCCAGGTCGTTGTCGCCTACGTGCACGAGATGCCGGTCTGGAAGACCAGCTACCGCCTCGTCCTGCCCGACCAGCCCGAGGCCAGGCCCGGTGAAACCCGCCCGAATGAGGGCGGCCTCCCGACCATCCAGGGCTGGGCCATCGTCGAGAACACGACGGATGAGGATTGGCAGGATGTACGGCTCTCCCTGGTGGCCGGGCGACCCGTCAGTTTCCAGATGGACCTGTACGAACCCCTGCACGTTGAGCGCCCCGAGATCCCTGTGCCAACTGTCCCCGGCGTCGCGCCCCGCGTCTACGCCGACGCGGGCGTCTACAGGGACAAGGCAGAACTCCAGAGCTTCGGAAGACCCGCGGAGTCACCCGCGACGTCGGCGGCGAAGGCGGCGGGCGCGCGAGAGGAAATGCGCCGAGGAGCAGACCGACTGAGCAACCAGGCCGGACGCGAGGGGCAACTCGGCCTCTCCGCCGACGATCTCGCCCGATACGCCGCGCAGACCCAGGCCCAGGCCGGTGAAGTCGGCGAGGTCTTCCAGTACCAGCTCAAGAGCCCCGTCACGCTCGAACGCCAGCGCTCGGCCATGCTCCCCATCCTCTCCTCCGCCATCGACGGCCGGCGCGTCAGCATCTACAACCGGGCCGACGGGTCCGAGCACCCGATGCGCGGCGTGGAACTCAAGAACAACAGCGGCCTGCAGCTCATGCCCGGGCCGATCAGCGTCTTCGACGGCGCGGCGTACGCGGGCGACGCCCAGATCGGGCACGTCAGCATCGGCGACAAGCGCCTGCTGGCCTACGCCGTCGATCTCGATGTCGGCTCGCTGACGACCGACGAGACCACGTACAACCTGCAGAGCATCAAGATCGTCGACGGCCTGATCGAGCAGACCACCAAACAGCGCAACCGCGTCGGGTACGCGTTCACCAACAAGGACGCGAAGCGCGGCAGGACTGTCCTCGTCGAGCACCCCAAGAGCCCGGGCTGGACGCTGATCGAGCCGGCCAAGCCGCTCGAGGAGACCCAGGAGCTGTACCGGTTCGAGGTTCTGCTGGAACCGGGCAAGTCGGGCTCGCTCGCCGTCGTGCAGGAATGGGTGGAGCAGCGCCGGCTCGACGTCACGTCGTACGACCTGCCGACGCTCGTCTCGTACGTGCAGTCGGGCAAAGTCTCGCAGGCGGTCGTCGACGCGGTCCGCAAGGCCGCCGCGATGCAGGCCGCCGTCAACGAGGCCCAGCGCCGCATCGCTCAGCTCGACCAGGAACGCCAATCCATCGGCGAGGACCAGGCCCGCATCCGCCAGAACATGACGAGCATCGATCGCAACACCGACCTGTACCGGCGCTACACGACCAAACTCAACGAGCAGGAAACCCGCCTCGAACAGATCAAGGTCGAACGCGAGAAGGCCGAGGCGGACCGTCAGCGGCTCCAGGCGGAACTCGCCTCGTACATCCGCGGCCTGAATGTCGAGTAGGCGGCCGGGACGTCAGTCCCACCGCGGCGTGATCGCCGCGTCGCGGTGGCCGCCGGTGCCGGCATCGGTGACATTGAAGTACGGACGCAGGAAGGCGTTGGCGTTGTAGCCCGGATCGGCCTCGCTCTCCGACGCTCCGGTCTTGTCGTTCTCGTTGACGAATATGTTGTCCCGCTGTGTCGTCTGCCCCGGCGGCAAACTGGTGAAGGACCAGATGACGTGGGCAGGGTCCGGCTCGTTCACCGACTCGACGCGCCCGTCATTGAACGCCACGTTGCCGGCCCATCGCTTTCCGAAACCGTGGATCTTGAGCGTGTTGGACAGCTCTCCGAGCGCGCCGGGCGCCAGGATCCACGCCCCCGGCCCGCCGCCGTAAACGGGCCCGCGATTGGCGAAGACCGCCTCTCCCGAGGTGAAGGTGTTGGACCAGACCTTGCGCCGCGCCCCGAAGGGCGGCGTGTGCGCGTAAGACGTGTTGCCGTTCGTGGTCCGCCGTCCGTTGCCAACCGCCGTCCCCGCCTCATTCACCACACCGGCAAACCCCGGGTCCCACACCGCGTTGAACGGATCGATCGCCGCCGGAGGGCTGGCGAACTGGTACCCCTCGTCGACCACGATCCTGTCGTTCGTCTCGGCGGGCGAACGAAGCAGCGGCGTCGGGATGAACCCGTTGTAGATCAGCAGCGACAGGATGTTGCCGGTGTTGTCCTTGACGAAGGGCGCGCTCTGCGACCCCACCGTGGCGTTGGCCTTGTCCACTTTTCCCGGAAGCGGGTACTCGTCGCCATGGTTCTGGGCCCAGATCACCATCGACTGCACGACCCCGCGGATCTGCGTCGAGTCCTTGAGCTGGCGGGCGGACTTGCGCGCGTTGCCCAGCGCCGGCAGCAGGATGCCGATCAGCATCGAGATGATGGCGATGACGACGAGAAGCTCGATGAGCGTAAACGCCCGCCGCGCAGAAGGCGCGGACCCGAGCGTGCTGGCAGCCCTCCGGTTCATGCGGATCATGATACCCGGACCGCCACGGCGTGGTTGCGGGGCGAGCCCCGGATAGCCCGGCGTCAAAAAAGGATCCGGCGTCTTGCGACGCCGGATCCCGAAGCAAACTTGCGTCATCCGCACCCTCTTCGGGAGGGATACGGGATCAGCGGCTTAGTCAACCCAGGCCGTGATGCTGACCGCCGCGCCCGTGCCGGCGATGGCCGAGTACGGACGGAGGTAGATGTTGCTGTTGTTGCTCACATTCGGGTCGGAGTACGAACCGAAGCCGGGACCGCCGGACGCCGACGTGCCGCCCTCGGCCGTACGGGTCGCGTCGTTCTCGTCGATGAACACATTGTCCCGCTGGGACTTCTCGTTCTGCGGCAGACCCGTGAACGTGAAGGTCAGGCCCTCGGGATCGCCCGCGAGCGCGAAGTCGACGTGATTGTCGTTGTAGCCGAGCATGCCTTCCCACTTGACCCGGCTGCCGTGGATCAGCAGCGTGTTGGAGCGGTCACCGAAGTCGCTGTTCGGAACCAGGTCCCACGTCGCCGTGTTGCCCGTGCCGTTGAGCGTGTAGATCGGGCCGCGGTTGCCGACCACGACTTCCGTCGAGGTGAACGTGTTGCTCCTCTTGGGCTTCCGCTTGCCGAAGGGCGGCTGGTTGGCGTAGGAGTTGTTGCTCGTGAAGGCCGCCTCGCCGCCGATCTGCGGGTCGAGCGTCGTGCCGTGGAACTTCGGATCCCAGAGCGCGTTGAGGCCCGACGCCGGCGTGCCGGTCGGCTTGTCGAACTGATAGCCTTCCATCACCTTGACGTCGCCGTTGGACTCGGCGGGGCTCACGAACATCTCGGTCGGGTTGAACCCGTTGAAGATGAGCAGCGAGAACATGTGACGGGTCAGGTCCTTCTTGAAGAAGTCGATCGGGTTCGTGAAGGTGCTGATCGTCCCGTTGGCCTTGTCCACGCGGCTGGGCAGGGGGTACTCGTCGGCGTTGTTCTGCGCCCACACCACCATGCCCTGCAGGATGCCGCGGACCTGGGTCGAATCCTTGAGCTGCCGGGCGCTCTGGCGGGCCTTGCCGAGGGCCGGGAGCAGAATGCCGATGAGCAGTGCGATGATCGCGATGACCACCAG
>CAZMPE010000270.1:0-4488 GCA_964567955.1 uncultured Phycisphaeraceae bacterium
GAGCCCGGACGAGCCAGTTCGAGAATCACGTACGGGCCGTCGCCGGCCTGCCGCTGGGTCCGACCGGCGCGCGGGAAAAATCCGTGATGTTCAACCTGATCGGCCACCCGCCGACCACGGCCGAGTTGCTCCGTGCCGCGCCGGGCGCGCACGTCCACTGGTACGGCAAGGCGCACCGCGAGGGGCGCAAGGTCGGGCACGTGACGTTGTGCGGCGCGGACGGCGCTTCGATCCGCGAGCCCGCCGAGCGCCTCAAAGCGCTCCTCGATGGTGCGTCGAACTAAGGAGTCGGTTCGGCCCTGGCCGGCGGAAGGGTCGCCGGCGCCGTGACACGCGCGGGAACGCCGATGCCGTGGACGTAGACGAGCTTCCCGCCGGCGTTCGCCGTCAAGGCGATCCAGCCCGTCACGCCGCCGCCGGCGACGATCGCCAGCACGCCGGCGCCGATCCGCAGGCCGCGCGGCGGCAGCAGCGTGATCGCGACCAGCGCCGCGGGGATGAGCGGCCAGATCCAGCCGTTCTCGGCGAGTTCCTCGTGCTCGTGGATGGCCTTGTCCTCGACCTCGGTCAGTGCCGGCAGCCGTGACTTGAGCGACTTCTCCGCGTCCTCGCCCGAGTTCGCGGCCAGTGCCGCGCCGCCCGACGCGATGAGGAACCAGACGACGGCGACGAGTTTGAGCGTCCTTGAACGGAACCCGGTGCAGGCGAGCGCGATGAGCGGCAACAGCCCGAGAGCGCCGAAGACCACGGGCAGGTGCACGAGGACTGCGTGCCGGGCGTGCGGATCGTTCCAACTCTCCATGAATGCGCTGAACACGGGATAACCCTCCACTCGGTCGCGTGACGCTCCGGGACTCTCATTGGGAATCAGGGCGCGAGGATTGTGCCCTCGCGGATTCCCCTCACGATCGCGGCGCGATCCGCGGGACCGGGCGGTCCGACGCCTGCCGCGTGAATCAGGGTGACAGGATTTGAACCTGCGACCTGGTGGACCCAAACCACCCGCTCTACCAAGCTGAGCTACACCCTGCGATCGCGCCCATGATACGCCGACGGACGGGGCCCGCGCTTCCGCGAGGAGCGCGGGCCCGTCGTCACATCGGCAGTTCGGTGAGGAACAGGATCCGGGGCTTGTCCCCGGCCCGGGTCACGTTGGAGCGGTCCACGACCATGAGGAACCGCTTGGCGATCGTGGGGACGAGCGCATCGACCTGGAACGCCGCGGGGTTGCTGCGCAGATTCTCGCAGTCCGACCGCTGGTACCCGTGGACGATGAACCAGACGGCGAAGACGTCGCTGCGGACGCTGACCGTGTTGGCCAGGGCGCTCATCACCGTCAGCTTCTCGTCGTAATCGTTGGGAATCTGGTCGATCACGCGCTGCGTGGGGTTCGAGTCGCTGCGGTAGAGCGTGCTCGTGACCCCGGGTGCGCCGCTGTTGGCGGGTCCGCCCGTGATGTCGAAGCCGTAGTAGTCGATCTGATCGACGGGCGGCACGCGCGATGCCGTGGGATCGAAGAGGCACATGAGCTCACCGACGCCGACGAAGCCCGGCCCCTGGCGCGCGCCCGTGACACCGTTGGTCAGGAAGCGCCCGTTCCACGTCTGCGGGTTGTCCAGATTTGCCGGCGTCGAATCGCTGAAGTCGGACCCGCCGCCCGAGCGATTGTGCCCGATCGTGCGGTCGCGGTAGGCCACCAGCGACGCCGAGACGTCGTTGTTCGGCATCGGCAGCGTGCCCGCGCCGGGGAGCCCGGTCCCCCACCACGCGCCCGCCACCGCCGTCGGGTTGAGCATCGGCAGCGTCCGCAGGATGTTCTGCGGCGCCGTGTTGATGTTGATCAGGCCCGGCGTGCCGCGGGTCAGCGACCCGAACTGCGGGTCGATCGTCCGGAAGACGTCCATCACCCCGAGCGCCAGCGGCACACCCGGGTGCAGGCGGACATCCTGCGGGAACGAGTACGTGCCGGAGGCGTCGCCGTCCCAGTTGAGGAACGGCGCGAAGTCGTCGAGCACCAGATTGCCACGGTCGGTCCGCGGCCGGTTCAGGCTGCCCGGCGTGGTCCCGCCGAGGCCGTCGAGGAACTGGAAGAACGGGTAGGAGGTGGACCCCACATTCGGGTTGGCGTACCCGAGCGCGAGGGCGAGCGATTCGCCGAGCGTCATCCACCCGTCGTCCGGTCCCGCGGCGGGGATCATCGTCGGCCCGACGCACAGGGGCAGCATCATGTCCGCCACGCGGAGCGCCGAGTATTCGTCACCGTTGCCGGCGATGCCGTCCGGGTCCACGAGGTACCGCTCGTTGTTGAGCTGCACCTCGGGGTAGAGGTCCTCGTACTTCGCGTTCGCGAAGTTGTTCGGGATGATCTGGTTGATGTCGGATTTTTCTTCCGGCCAGGTGCGGATCGTGTCCTTCAGCTCGTGCGTCGCCGGGAAGGCCAGTTCGTCGGAGATCTTCTTCACCAGCCCGGTGTGGGATGACTGGGGCGGCGGCCGGTCCCAGAACATCTCGTCGCCCGAGGAGTTCGGGATCGGCGTCGCGCACGCCAGGCCGCTGAAGTTGCACTTGGCCAGCGTCGCCGGCGGCCAGGTCGACGGGGTCGCCGACTGGGGCGGGTCCGTGAAGTTGCTCAGGAACGGCGCGCCGGGGAGCGCGATCCGCCAATCCCGACGAACCTCGATGCAATACGCCGGCAGCGCGCCGGACGGCAGCAGCGTCCCCGTGGGCGGGATCTTCGGATCGTCCGGACGCTTGATCGAAGCCCAGAAGGCGATCGAGTAGCCCGTGTTGTCCCCCGCCGCGGCGATCGCGGCCTGGCTCACGCCGGCGGGGCCCGGGCCATTCGGACCCGTCGGGTCCGGCCCGCAGACCGTGCTCTGGATGGTGTACTGCACCGGCATGAGGCGCCGGTCGAGCGTCTGGCGCTGGTTCGCGCCCGCGGTGAACGGGTCGTGCAGGCGGTCGGCCAGCAGGTCGTCCGTCTTCGGGTCGACGATCGCCAGGTTGTTCGAGTCCAGCGATCGCCAGAGCTTGACGACGCTGTTCTGCGCGTTGGTGCCCATGAGGTCGGCGAAGCCGGTCAGCGCGGCGCCCGTCATCGGGTCCATACGGGGGATATTGATCGGGTCGACTGGGACCGCCGGCGCGCCGAACGCCAGTCCGAGCTGCTTGGCGAGGAACTCGTCGAACTGGTCGCCCGCGATCGTCGCGTTGCCGGTCGTCCCTCTCCACAGGTTCACGTTGTTCCAGCGGTCGCGGACGTTCGCCAGCGTGTCGCTGAGCACGTAGAACACGCGGGTGTTGCCGCGCTGCGAGTTGTCCGCGTAACGCCGGTTGAGCACGACCTGGCGGGGGCTGCCCCCGACGTCGTTGACCTCCGCCAGCTTGAAGTAGTGCCCGCCGAACTCGATGTAGTAGTTCGGCATCTCGGCGTCGGGGACGCCGGCCCCGTTCGGGAACGCGCCCGTGTCGGCCTTGGTCAGGCCCACCTTGTCATCGAAGGGATTCGTGATCTGGAAGGCCAGCACCTGGCAGACGAAGTCCGGGTTGCCCGAGGTCACCGACCCGTTCAGCGTCGCACGCTTGATCGCGATCGGGAATCCCGGCTGCGGCGGCTCGTACTCGTCGGCGTCGGGGGGCGCGGGCGAGGGGTACGCCGCGTACGGCGCATCCGTGTAGATCGTGAAGCTCGCGGCCTCGACGATGAACGGCTGGACCTCCACTCCGAAGATGTTCATGGCCGTCGCGCCCGGCGCGAGGTCGCCCTGCTTGGCCATCCGCGTCGGGGGCAGCACGCCGCCCGGCGGGTTGGGATCGTTGTTCGAAACCCGCAGGCCCAGGGCGTAGTCCAGGTCCAGCACGCCCGGGCGCACGGTCGGGGGCGCGCCCGTCGCGGGGCGCGGCCGCCACCACGGGTACACCAGCGGGTTGGCGTCGAGCGTGCCGAGGTCGGTCTGGGTCCCCGAGAGGGCCAGCGTGAAGCCGCTGGGGATGTGCCGGTTGTCCGCCGGGCCCGGCGGATCGTTCTGCGACGGGGCGATGTCCTCGTCGTACGAGTCGATCGCGTTCGCCGCGGCGTGCGCCGCCGCGAAGATCGCCAGCTCGGTGTTCTGTCCGTAGGCGGACGTGCGCAGGGCCTGCCCGGCGGCGCGGCTCCACGCGTTGGCGCGGAAGGAGTGCGGGAGCAGGGCGTCGGCGTACCCGCCGAACAGGAGCGAGGCGCTGCGCTGCGAGGCGAGCGTCTGCGTCGCGATCTCGAGGGCCGCGACGGCGTCGATCTTCTGCTCCGAGAACGGATTGAGTTCGCCGGTGAAGGCCCCCGTCACGACGTTGGACCGGAACGGGCGTGCGGCGCTGGTCGTGGTGATGCGTTGGCGCACGTCGGAGATCTCGCGCGCCATCCAGTCGGCGTCGGGGTGGCCGTTGCCGTTGAACTGGTTCTCGGCGTTGTCGGCGCGCTGCATCTCGAACAGCAGGCCGCGGTTGTCG
>CAZMPE010000271.1:0-4475 GCA_964567955.1 uncultured Phycisphaeraceae bacterium
GGCGAATCTGGACCTGACCCAGACGCGCCGGCCGCAGGACGGCAAGTTCCGGTTCACGCTGCCCGGCAAGAGCGTGGACATCCGGGTAAGCATCATCCCGACGGTGTGCGGCGAGAACGTGGTGCTGCGCCTGCTGGCCGCCAACGGTTCGCTGCGCAGCTTCGAGGAGCAGGGATTCTCGCCGGCGCTGGTGGCCGATTTCGAGGAGGTCATCGGTCACCCTCACGGGATGATCCTGGTGACGGGTCCGACCGGTTCGGGCAAGACGACCACGCTGTACGGCGCTCTGAAGCGGCTGAACACGCCCGACTGACACGTCGTGACGATCGAGGACCCGGTCGAGATCCGCCTTCCTCTCGTGCGCCAGGTTCAGGTCAACACCGAGATCGGCATGACCTTCGCGGGCGCGCTGCGTTCGATCCTCCGCCAGGACCCCGACGTGATTCTTGTCGGCGAGATCCGCGACGAGGAGACGGCGCGGATCGCGGTGCAGGCCGCGCTCACCGGGCACCTGGTTCTTTCGACCCTTCACACGAACGACGCGACGGGCGCGGTGGCGCGACTGCTCGACTTCAAGTGCCCGGGTTTCGCGATCAACGCCTCGCTGCTGTGCGTGATCGCCCAGCGGCTGGTCAAGCGGGTGTGCGCGGACTGCGCCCGCCCGTACACGCCCGATGCGGCGCTGGTCCGCAGGTTCATGGGCGATGATCCGGCCGCGACGTTCCGTCGCGGCGTGGGGTGCGCCGCGTGCATGAATGTCGGGTTCCGCGGTCGGCTCGGTGTGTACGAGATGCTGCGGATGACCCCGACGATGCAGCTGGCCGTGGAGCGTGGGGCTTCGCCGGCCGTCCTGCGTCAGACCGCGCTCCAGCAGGGCATGCGGCCCTAGTGGCAGGACGGGCTGGACAAGGCGCGGCTGGGGATGACGACGCTCGAGGAGGTCGCGCGGGTCGTGGCCGTGACGCTGGAGTCCGACGCCGAGCACCTCGGCGAACCGTTCGATGCTGATCCGCCGCTGCGAGCCAGCGCATGAGTTCGTTCCCCTTCAGCTACAAGGCCGTGGATCGCGCGGGGGTCACGCGGACCGGCGTGGCCAAGGCGGCCACGCACATCGACGCCTACCGGCAGATCACCGCTTCGGGCCTGACGCCGCTGACGATCACGCCTCTTTCGGGCGGCAAGCGGCGGGGCCGGCGCGGCGTGCGGTCCAGCGACGTCGCGCACTTCACGTACCAGCTCGCGGTGCTGATCTCGGCCCGCATCCCGGTGGGGGAGGCGTTCCGGACGATCGCGGAGCAGGAGCCGCCCGGTCGGTTCCGCGACGCGTTGACATCGATCAGCGGGCGGATCGAATCCGGCGAGCAGATCGCCTCGGCGATGTCGGAGCACGCCGACATCTTCGGCGACACGTACCTCGAGTCGGTGCGGGCGGCCGAGAAGACGGTCAACCTGATCAAGGTGCTCGAGTATCTCTCGGACATGCTGGAGCGTTCGATCGAGACCCGGCAGCTGCTGCGCGCCTCGCTCACGTATCCGTTGTGCGTGGTCGTGGTGCTGGTGGTCGCGGTGCTTTTCCTGCTTGGTTTCGTGATCCCGAAGTTCGCGAAGATCTTCAGCGAGCGGGGGCTGAGCCTGCCGGGGTTCACGCAGGCGCTGGTGTATCTCGGTGTGTCGATGCAGCAGTTCTGGTGGGCCTACCTCCTGGGGACGGGCCTGATCGTGTACGGGCTGCGCCGCTTCTGGCAGACCCCGGACGGCCGGGCGACGTTCGAGGACTTCTTCCACCGGGTGCCCTACCTGCGGGACATCCTGGTGGGCCTGGGCGTGTCGCGTTTCGCCCGCGTGTTCGGCCTGTGCCTGAGTTCCGGCATCGGGCTCATTGATGCGCTGGAGATGAGCGGCAAGGCGTCTGGCCGGCTCCGGCTGAAGGCCGACGCGGACAAGATGGTCGAGCATGTCCGTCGGGGCGGGCGTGTCGCGGAGTCCCTGGCGTCGTGCGCCTATCTGCCCGCGTTCGCCAAGCGCATGATCAGCGCGGGCGAGGAATCGGCGGAGCTGCCCCGGATGTGCACGATCGTGGCGCGGCATTACGACCGCGAAACGACGGTGCTGACCAAGAACATCTGCACGGTTATCGAACCCGTGCTGATCGTAGCGGTTGCGGGGGTTGTGCTGGTTGTAGCGTTGGCCGTCTTCCTTCCCATGTGGGATATGGTCAAGCTCGTCGGGTAATCGGCGGATACACACGGTGCGGATGAAACTCAGATCCATGCGCCGGCACGGCCCCGGTCGGGGCGGGCGTCAAAAAGGGAGGTTCACGTGTTGACAGCAACTGCAGGTCGTCGTCCCCGGAATGGCGCGTTCACGCTGATCGAGTTGATCGCCGTGATCATCGTGCTGGCCATCCTTTCCGGCGTCGCGATCCCGAAGTACATTGATTACGCCGCGAAGTCGAAGGAGTCGGCCTGCAAGGGCACGCTCGGCGCCGTCCGCTCCGCGATCGCCAACTTCTACGCCAACTCGGCCGTCAACGGCACCGCCGCCTGGCCGACGCTGACGCAGATGCAGACGTTCGGCGCGACCGGCGTCATGCAGGAGCAGATTCCGCCGAATCCGTACGGCACGAACGCCACGATCTCCGCGGCGACGTGGGCCGCCACTCCGCCGGTCAGCGGGACCAACGGCTGGAACTACGACGCCGCCGCCGGCAAGTTCTGGGCGAACAGCAACACGGCGGGTGTCAGCGAACACCTCTGGTAAGAGGCGGCGATCGATACGTTCATGCCGATCCACCAGCACATTGAGCACTCCCGCCGCCCAATCCCGGGCGGCGGTTTTACCTTGATCGAGATGATCGTCGTGGTCGTGCTGGTGAGCGTGCTGGCGGTGATCGCCATTCCCCGGGTGACGTCGTTCACGGACACGCGGGGGGCCGCGGCGGGGCGGCTGATCCAGCGCGACATGAGCTTTGCGCGTGAGCGTGCGGTGGCGACGGGGGCCCGGAGCTGGGTGACGTTCAACACGGCGACCGGTCTCTGTTCCGTGCTGGTCGAGAACCCCGCGGCGCCCGGGCGCGCGGGGGCCGTCGTCCTGACCGACCCGGCCACCGGCCAGGCGTACTCGCGGCGGTACGGCACGGGCGAGTTCGTGGGCGTGGCGCTCACCGGCGCGTCGTTCGATGCCGGGACGGAGGTCGGGTTTGACTGGCTGGGGCGGCCGTACAACGCGACCGAGAACCTGCTGGGCGCGTCGGGAGTCGTGACGATCACCGGGAACCACCGTGTCACCATCGAGCCCGGAACAGGAGCCATCGCTTATGTCAAGCCGTGACCGAGCGCGCCGGGCGCATCGTCCCGGCTTCACCCTGATCGAGTCGATCGCGGCGGTGGTGATCCTGTCGATCGCGGTCCCGTCGATGCTGTGGGCGGTGCGCGACGCGGGCTCGCAGCGCATCGCGCCGTCGCGGACCTCGGTCGCCCGCTGGCTGGCGACGGAGAAGCTCGAGGACATCGTGGCGGATCGCCACAGCCTGACCCGCGGCTACGGCTACGTGGTGGACGCGAACTACCCGGCCGAGGCGGCTGTGGCCGGGTTCACGGGGTACGGCCGGTCGGTGGCGATCGCCGAGACCGCGGCGGACCTCGTGAGCATGGGCGTCGGCTACAAGAGGGTGACGGTCACCGTCACCTGGACCGACCCGCTGAAGGGGGCCCGCACGCTGAACATCGCGACCGTTGTCACCGACTACTGATCCCATGACCTCTCGACCGCGACAACTCCGCAGGCCCGGGTTCACGCTCATTGAGGCCGTGGCCGCGATGACGATCATCGCGACGCTGGGCTCGGTGGCGTCGACGCTGGTGTACAGCGCGATCCGGTCGTACACGGACGCCTCGACGGGCGCGCAGCTGCATTCCGAGGTCTCGATCGCGATGGAGCGGATGGTGCGCGAGCTGCGGCGCATCGAGGAGGACAGCGCGCTGCCCGGGGCGCAGCCGCGGATCTCGTCGGTCTCGCCGACGTCGATCGCGTGGAACGGCAACTGGAGCCTGTCGCTGAACGGGACGGATCTGGAGCTGGTCGAGGCGGGCGGCATGGCGCGGGTTCTGCAGTCGGGCGTCACCGCGTTCAGCATCCAGACGTACAACGACGCCAACGCCGCGCTGCCGGGGACGCTCCTGGGCCCCGCCTGCGCCGTGATCCAGAGGATTCAGCTGCAACTGACCGCGTCGCGCCAGGGGGCGACGACGACTCTTCGGACCAAGCTGTTTGTCCGCGCCGTCATGGACGGCGCCTAACTTCGGAGCCACTCGTGCGCGCTACACGCAAGGGAGCCGCGGGGATCGCGACGGTGATCGTGCTGGTGATCGTCCAGCTCGTTGTCGTCGGCGTGGTGCTCGCGGGGGCGCGCGACCAGGACCTGACGGTCCGCCGGCTCGAGACGGTGCGCGCGTTCTACGCGGCGGAGGCGGGCA
>CAZMPE010000272.1:0-4472 GCA_964567955.1 uncultured Phycisphaeraceae bacterium
GGCCGAGGTCTTTGACGATGTTGCGATCTGCCACACGTGCGGGCGGGCGCTGGCGGACCCACAGGATCGCGGCGGGCGGACATGGCCGGTGGTCGTGGTGGCGCTGATCGTGCTGGGCCTGGTGGCGGCGGCGATTTTCTGAATGTGAGCCGGATCAGGGCCGATGCGATCCGGCGGCACGCCGGCCCCGCGGACCGGGGCACACATTCGCGTGACTGGTTGTGATGAGCGCCGGGGCCGGGCGGGTCGCCGACGCCCGCGGCGCGTCAGGGGCCTCGCCGCGGCGGTGACGCCTCAATCATCGACGCCGAGGTCGCGCTTGGTGAAGAGCGCTTCGAAGCGGTAGCCGGCCTTCTCGACATTCTCGCGCGCGCCCTCCTGGCGGTCGATCGTCGCGATGATGGCGAGGATGTCCGCGCCGGCGGCCTTGAGGACCTCGGCGGCTTCGAGGGCCTGGCCGCCGGTTGTCGCGACGTCTTCGACAAAGACGAGACGGTCGCCCCGGTTGAGTTCGCCTTCGAGCTGGCGGGCGGTGCCGTAGTCCTTCTTCTGGTTGCGGACAAAGACACACGGCAGGCCGGTCTCAAGGGAGGCGCCGGTGACGAGCGGGATGCCGCCGAGTTCGGCCCCGGCGAGGCGGTCGGCTTTCTTCCCCAGAGAGCCCTCGACTTCGCGGATGCGTTCGGCGAACATGGCGGAAAGCGGCCGCAGGACCTCCGGCCGGGTGCTGAAGCGGTACTTGTCGAGGTAGTAGCTGCTGGTCCTGCCCGATCGCAGGGTGAAGGTGCCGCGCAGGAGGGAAGCGCCGGCGATGAGGCGGGCGAGTTCGGTTGGGGCAGGCCGGGGGCTCTGGGGGCTCATGGATCGAGGGTAACACGGACGATGGAAGGACGAAACGAGGGGGTCCGGACTCCGTAAGAAGGGATAGCCGCGCCGAGCGGATCGGAGGTTCCTCATGAAGCGGAAGCTGCTGATGCTGGCGGTCCTGGTCGGTTTCCCTGCGGCGGCGTTGGGTCAGGAGCCCGCGCTGGCGGGCCCCGAGGTGGTGGTGCCCGACCGCGACCCGACGCTGGTCGAGATCGATTACGCCGGGCGGGTGAGGCGGCTGGAGCAGTCGCCGGAGGAGGGCGCGCTCAAGATGCTGGCGCTCGATTCGGCGACGCGTGCGGCGACGGATCGGATCCTGACGGAGCGGGCGCGGATCCTGGACGACCTGGTCATCTCGAACATCGACCTGCTGACGAAGCTGGGGACGGCGTCGGCGGCGGAGGACAAGAAGGCGCAGTTCGCGCTGATCCTGGAACTGTATATGAAGATGGAGCCGCTGCGGGAGCGCGGCACCCTGCGTGGCGAGATCGAGGGCGTGCTCGAGGACCCCGCGAAGGAGCGGTTCGCGCGCCTCGTGGACGGGTACTGGGATGCGATCGTGCGCGAGCAGCAGGGGGCGAAGGACGGCAAACCCGAGGCGCGGTTCGCGATCCTCGCTCGCGAGAAGCTGCAGTTGTTCGGCGAGGAAGTGGGGCGGTCGTTCTACCGGCAGCTGGACCCGGAGCGCGGCGAGCGGGAGTTCGAGGCGTTCCTTGGTTCGATCGGGCTGAGGCCGGAGCAGGAGCAGAAGATCCGGCGGATGGCCGAGGAGTTCATCGTGGCGGCGAAGTTCCGCCCGACGGAGCGCCAGGAGCAGATGTTCTTCCTGCGGATCCTGTCGATGCTCGACGAGGAGCAGCGGGAACGGCTGATCCGGAAGGTGGCGGCGGACGAGGCGGCGAAAAGGGGTGGTCCGTAGGGGCAATCGGCGTCGGTGTTGCACGTTGTGCAGGGCGCGCGGTGCGCGCGGAGGTTCGGGCCATGAAGATCGCGTGTCTGGCGGGCGCGGTGGTGCTGGCGGTTCTCTCGCCGGCGTGGGGGCAGACGGAACCGACGAAGGAGGACCCGGCCGTGCTCGGCGGGCCGCCGGTGGCGCCGTCGGCGGATGCGCCGCGCCTGGCGGAGCGGGACTACGCGGGGAGGGTCAAGCCGCTGGAGATCCCGCCCGAGGAGGCGGCGATCGGGCTGCTGAACCTGGACGCGGAGGCGAAGGAGCGCGTGGACGCGATCCTGATCGCGCGGGCCGCGATCATCGACAGAGTCGTGATCGAGAACATCGAGTCGCTGCTGGAGTTGCAGTCGGCGCGTGCGGCGAATGACCGCGAGACCGTGCAGCGGGTGCTGGCGGAACTGGTGGCGAAGCTGGGGCCGCTGCGCGAGCGCGGCAGGCTGGTCGACGAGATCGCGGCGGCGCTGCCGGAGGACAAGGCGGCGGAGTTCCGGTCGCTGGTCGCGGACTACTGGAAGGCGGTGCTCGGCGAGGAGGGGGGCGGGCGGGCGACCGCGCGGGTGCGCACGCGCGAGACACTGCAGGCCTTCGGGCGCGAGATCAAGCGGTCGTACGACCGGCAGGTGACGGCGCGGGTGGCGGAGTTCGACTCGCTCCTGGCGAAGCTGGGCCTGGCCCCCGAACAGGAGTCGAAGATCAGGAGCCTCGTGACGGACTTCGGGCAGCAGACGAAGCTCAACCCGTCGCCGGCGCAGCAGCGCGAGCTGGTCGAGAAGATCATGATCGTGCTGGAGCCGGCCCAGCGGCGCGAGTTCCTGAAGGCCGCGCTCGGCCGATAAGGCCCGGCGGGCGCGAACATGAGCGGGGTTCGCACCCCGGACTTCTGTCCGGGGTGTTTTTGTTCGATCACAGGTGCCCCGGTCGGTCAACAAGGGGATAATCAGGCCCCGCCCGAGGGGGCTTTCGGTACGGAGTCGGGTCGGGATAGAGGAAGGAAGTACGGATGAAGATCGCACGTCTGGTGGCCGGCCTCGCCGGTGTCCTGATCATGGTCCCGGGCGTCCTGGCGCGCCAGGACGGGCATGACCACGCGGCCCCGCCCGCGTCGCCGGTTCAGCCGCCCTCGGGCGTGGCGCCGAACCCGGGCGAGGTGAAGTTCGAGACGATGGTGCGTCACGACTCGGACGGCAAGATCGTGCGGTTCGAGGGCGTGGTGGACATCATGGCCCTGCACCGGAACCCGACGATCGACGCGGCGACGTGGGACAAGATGTCGCCGCACATCAAGGACTGGGTGGGCGACATGGACCGGGCGGTGATCGACAACCTCGATTTCGTCGAGAAGATCGACGGCGGGATGCTGTCGGACCTGAACCTGATGGACATGAACAACAACCGGATGGTGATGGAGATGATGATGCAGTTCCTGGCGATCGGGCCCCTGACCGGGTACCTGGAGTCCAAGAACGCGATCAGCCGGTTCCAGTCCCAGGTGAACACGAACATCGTGAACGATTACCTGCAGCCGATCCTGAACGAGGTGCGTGAAGACTCGCTGGCGAAGGCCCGGGCGGCGGGCAACAACCAGGCGGCGATCGATGAGGCGACGGCGAAGGCGACGAGCAAGTTCATCTTCGAGCTGATGTGCCGCGACGGGATGGAGTCGTACCGGCGGATGCTCGACGCGGCGGCGCCGAACATGAACAACCTGGTGGCGGCCCTGAAACCGGACGAGAAGACGCTGGCGGCGGTCCGCCCCGCGCTGGGGAGCATCGGGGCCGCGGAGGCCGGGGCCGAACGGCGCAAGGTCGTGAAGTCGGTGCTGGCGGCGCTGTCCTTTGATCAGCGCCGCGAGGTGCTGCGCAAGGCGCGCGAGATGGCGCCGGCGTTCGACCCGAAGACGGCCTACAAGGACGTGGTCCCGCCGATGAGCGCGGGCGACAAGTCGCGCTGACGCTTCAGGCGTCGGTCGGTCGCATCAGCGGGAAGAGCACGACATCGCGGATCGTGCGCTGGTTCGTCAGCAGCATGACGAGGCGGTCGATCCCCAGGCCCATGCCGCCGGCGGGCGGCATGCCGACCTTGAGCGCGCGGATGAAGTCTTCATCAAAGGTGCGGAACGTCGCTTCCTCGTCGTCGAGGCCGGCGAGCTGCTCGCGGAACTTCGCCTCCTGCACGTCGGGGTCGTTGAGCTCCGTGTAGTGCGGGGCGATCTCCATGCCGCCGATGAAGAGGTCGGAGCGCTCGGCCAGGGCCGGGTTGTCGCGTCGCGGGCGGGTGAGGGGCGAGATGGCGGCGGGGTAATCGGTGATGAACGTGGGGACGGCGTGGTCGAGCGTGGGCTCGGCGGCCGCCTCGAAGAGTGCGTTGACGACGAGAACGTCGGCGAGGCCCTTGAGCCTGTCGTCGGGGAGGACATGGCGCGTGCGGGCTTCTTCGCGGGCGCGCTTCGCGTCGGTGATGGGGAAGCCCAGGGCTCGCTCGAAGAGTTCGGAATAGGAGACCCGGCGGAAGGGCGGGCCGTAGTCGATCGAAAGCTCGCCGAAGGGCAGCACGGGGTGGGGGAGGCCGAGTTCCTTCGCGCGGACAACCGCCAGGGCGCGGACCGCGGACTCCGTCAGCTCCATGACGGTCTGGCAGTCGCCCCAGGCGTGGT
>CAZMPE010000273.1:0-4462 GCA_964567955.1 uncultured Phycisphaeraceae bacterium
TCCCGGGCGAGCCGGTCTCGCTGGCATGGCCGCGCAAGACGCTGCGGGCGGAGCGGGCGGTGGTGGTTGGCGGGCTGCTGCGTTGGGCGGCGGGGCGGCTGATGCGCGGGGGCGGGCGCGACCGGACGGGGTCGAAGGTGACGGGCCCGGCGATCAAGGCGATCCGGGGGACCGGCACGGGGCCGAAGCGGTTCGAATGGTCGGGCGTCGAGGTGGCGGTGGATGCGAGGTCGGTCACGATCAAGCGGAAGGGCGACGAATGACACACACGGGGGAATCGGGCGGGGCGGTCCGGATCGTGCTGGTCGGGCACTGCATGCCGGACGCGTACGCGCTGCGATCGGCGGTGCGGCGGACGGTTCCCGGGGCCACGGTCGTGACGGCGAACGACTCGAAGGCGCTGGAGGCGTAGCTCGGAGGCGCGGACCTGCTCCTGGTCAACCGCAAGCTGGACGGTGAGTTCGAGCACGCGACGGGCGTCGAACTGATCCGCGCCAACGCGGGCCGGCCGGAAGGGGCGCGTCCGGCGGCGCTGCTCGTGAGCGACATCCCGGAGGCGCAGCACGCGGCGGAGCAGGCGGGGGCGGTCCCGGGGTTCGGCAAGCGGAACATGAACACCGACGAGGCGCAGCGGCGGATCGTGTACGCTCTGGCCACGGTCCGCTCGGGCGGGCCCGCGGGCGAAACCGGCAAGGAAACTTCGGAGGGTTCAGAGAGATGATCATCGGGGACGGCATCGCGATCGAGGACTTTGCCGCACGCCGCGAGCGGGTGCTCCGCGCGCTCAACGGGTCGGTCGCGGTCGTGTTCGCCGGCGACGGCGGGCCGCCGCTCTCGGGCATGTGGGAGCCGGACTGGAACTTCTATTACCTCACGGGCATCCGCGATGAGCCGGGCGCGGCGGTGCTGCTGGACCCGAAGTCGGAGGACAAGAAACGGCGGTGCGTGCTGCTGCTCAAGCCGCTCAACCCCGAGATGGAAGAGTGGGACGGGTACCGCGACCGGGTGAGCGAGGCGCTCAAGGCGCGGACGGGCTTCCAGACGGTGCAGCGGACGAACGCGCTGGCGCGGCTGCTGGCGGCGGCGGCGCGCAAGCGAGGGAAGCTGGCGTGCCTGCACCCGTTCAGCACGCACGAAGCGCCTGTCTCGCACGACCTGGCGATCTATCGCAAGGTGGCGGAGCGGACGGTCGGGGTTTCGATCGAAGACCGGACGATGCTGCTCCCCGAGATGCGGTCGGTGAAGTCGAAGGCCGAACTCGCGGCGATGAAGCGCGCCGCCGAAGCGACCGCCGCGGGCTTCCGCGCCGCGCTCGCGATGATCCGCCCCGGCGTCGCGGAGCGAACGATCCAGCGCGCGATCGAGGACGGGTTCGTCTCGCACGGCGGCTCCGGCGTCGCGTACAACTCGATCGTCGGCGCGGGGATCAACGGAACCGTCCTCCACTACATGGCCAACTCCGGCGCGGCGCAGGACGGCGACCTGATCGTGATCGACGCGGGGGCGAAGGCGGGCGGGTACTGCGCCGACGTGACGCGGACATTCCCCGCCGGCGGCAAGTTCACCAAGTCGCAGCGCGAGGTGTACAGCGTGGTGCTGCGGGCGATGGAGGCGGGGATCAAGGCGGTGCGGCCCGGCGTGCTCATGTCGGACGTCGACGCGGCGGCGCGCGCCATCATCGACAAGGCCGGATACGGCGACCGGTTCATGCACGGGATCGGGCACCAGCTGGGGATCGAGGTGCACGACGTGACGCCGGACGGGCCGCTCAAGGCGGGGATGGTGGTGACGATCGAGCCCGGGGTCTACCTGCCGTCGGAGAAGCAGGGGATCCGGATCGAGGACGACATCCTCGTCACAGCGCGCGGCTCGGCGAACCTCACGGCGATGATCCCCAAGTCGATCGCGGACATCGAATCGGCGATGCGGCGGCGCTAGCGGGCCCGCGCGGCGAGGACGGCGGTCGCGAGGCGGGCGCGCTTCGCGAGGGCCTCGAGGTCGGCGTCGATCGAGTATTCGTACATCGCAAGAACGCGCCGGTCGGGGCCGATCAGAACGAGCTTCGACGGGTGCATGATGTTGGACATCGTCTCGCCGGGCCCGAGCTCGATCGTGCGCGACTCGTCGGTGCCGAGGGCGAACATCAGCGAGTCGTGGACGATCTTGCGGACGGTCTCGTACTCGCCGGTGAGGAAAGTCCAGCGGGAGAGATCGGCCTTGTTTTCCAGGGCGTACTCGCGAAGGCGCTCGGGCGTGTCGTGGGCGGGGTCGACGCTGAAACTGATGAAGCGGACCGGCGTGCCCGCGAGCGTCCGCGTGAGGTTCGACATCTCGCGGGTCATGCCCGGGCAGACGAACGGGCAGTTCGTGAAGAAGAAGTCGATGACGGTGACACGCCCGTCGAAGATCGTCTGATCGACGGGCTTGCCGTCGTGGTCGGTCATCGCGAAGTCGGGGATGCTCAGCCCCTCCATGACCTTGTCGGGCTTGAGGGGCGAGGCTCCCTCCGTGCGTCCGCGGTTGGCCATGACGAAGAGCAGCGAGACCGACGTCGCCAGCACCGCCGTGGTGCCGATGATCGCGATGATGAGCCAGCGGGGAATCATGGTCGGGGTCGTCCTACCAGAGCGCGGCGATCAGGGAATCCACCACGAGCACGACGAGCAGAACGGGGAGGTGGATGATGGAGGCGAAGAAGACGACGCGGGCGTTCTCTCGCGTGCGCGAGCGGGCGAGGCGGATGCACAGCGCGAGGAAGATCAGGCCGGTTCCGGCGGCGACGGCGATGTAGCCGGGGCCGGGTCCGGTCGCCTCGGGCAGGAGGGCGACGGGCGCCAACGTGACGGGGAGGAGGAGCACCGCCCACGCGAGGATGGTGGCGGCGGTGTAGGAGCCGTCTTCGTCGTTGATCGGGAGGACGCGGTAGCCGCCGAGGCGGTAGTCATCGCGGTACATCCAGGCGATCGCGAGGAAGTGCGGGATTTGCCAGACGAACATGATGAGGAAGAGAGCCCAGGCGCCCGGGTCGGCGAGGACGCCGATGCCGGCCTCGGGATTCGCCGCGGCCCATCCGATGAGCGGGGGCAGCGCACCGGGGACGGCGCCGACGAGCGTGGAGAGCGGCGTGAGGGGCTTGAGGGGCGTGTAGACGGCGAGGTAGATGACGATGGTGGCCGCGGAGACGAGGGCGGCGACAGCGCCGCAGAGGAGCCAGAGAACGGCAACGCCGGTGAAGCACATGGCGGCGCCGGCGACGAAGGCCTGGAATGGCGTGAGGCGGGCCTGCGGGAGCGGACGGATGGCCGTGCGGGGCATGCGGCCGTCGCGAACACGCTCCATCCACTGGTTGAGGGCGTTGGCGCCGCCGGACGAGAGCGCGGTGCCCGCGAGGCAGCCCGCGGCGATGATGACCAGCTCGCCGGTTGTCCATGGACGGGCGAGAGCGGCCATTCCGAAGCCGACAGCGGCGGTGACCGTGACGAGCTTGGTGATGCGGGGCTTGGTGGTCTCGATGACCGCGCCGGCGAGGGCGCGGGCGGAGTCGCCGCGCGTGGCCGTTCCCGCGGGGAGGGGGACGGCGGAGAGATGGGCGTGCTGGGTCAAGGTCTCGGCTCCGTCAGGGTGGCGATTGTAGGGGCGAACCAGCACCGCTTCCGTCCTTCGGCGCGGGGACGCGCACTTCGATCCAGACCGGGAAGTGATCGCTGGGGAAGGGCTCACCCGGCGCCGGCCGCCAGAGACCGGACGCGGTGACGGCGAGGTCGGTCGAGGGCAGGACGTAGTCGACGCGCAGCTTGAACATGGCGGTGTCGTCCGGGTCGAGGCCCTCGATGGCGACGTTGGAGACGGGGACGGTCTTGCCGTTGAGGCGCGGCGTGAAGGCAATCAGGCGTCCGATGGGGTCTTTGAATGAGGAGCCTTCATCGGGGTCGGCGTTGAGATCGCCGAGGATGATGTACGAGGCGCCCGCCGGGAGCCCGCCGGGCGTGTTGCGGTCGTCGACGAGGTAGGACTCGGCGCGGACGTAGTCGGTCCAGAAGCGGATCTCGTCGTGGTTGCGGCGGCGGTTGCGCTGCTCGGGGCCGTCGAAGGCGGGGGGCGTCGGGTGTGAGCACAGGAAGTGGACGGTCGCGCCGTTGGGCAGGCGGACGGGAACATCCCAATGGCTCTTGGAACTGAGGCGGACGGCGGCGCGTTCCTCGTCGGTGAACCAGGGCGTGCCGTCCGGGTTGGTGGGAAGGAATGCGCCGGGGATGTAATCCCACGGCAGGAGACGGAAGGTGCGGGCGGCCGCTTCTTCGATCGTGAGGCGCGGATCGACGAGCAGGGCCATGCCGTATTGACCGGGGAAGGTGCCGAAGCCCCAGCAGTCGTTGCCGTACGCCCGGCCTTCGGGGGTCTGCCTGCCGGGTGAGCCGTCGGCGGCCGCGGCGGGGACGGTGGGCGGCGGGTTGGCGACGGC
>CAZMPE010000274.1:0-785 GCA_964567955.1 uncultured Phycisphaeraceae bacterium
AGATCGGCAAGCAGCTGCTGATGACGCGCGGGGCGCTCACCACGTTCTCGATCGCCAACGACGTCGCCAAGTACTTCGCCATCATCCCCGTCGCGTTCGCCTCGACCTACCCGCAGCTCGATGCGCTCAACATCATGCGGCTCGACCCGCGCACCGCGATCCTCTCGGCCGTCATCTTCAACGCGCTGATCATCGTCGCGCTCATCCCGCTGGCGCTCCGCGGCGTGAAGTACAAGGCCGTGCAGGCGTCGGTCCTGCTCCGCAACAACCTGCTCATCTACGGCCTCGGCGGGCTCGTCGTGCCGTTCATCGGGATCAAGCTCATCGACGTCATCATCCGCCAGTTCTGACCCTCGTTGCACTCCCGGCAAGGGGATCGACCATGACCGCTCAACTCAGACCCGCCAGCGTCGTGTTCGTCCTGCTCAGCCTCATCACGGGCGTCCTGTACCCGCTGCTCGTGACGGGGATCGCGCAGGGCGCGTTCCGTGATCAGGCGAACGGCTCGATCATCGTGAAGGACGGCAAGGCCGTGGGCTCGTCGCTCATCGGCCAGGACTTCTCGCAGGGACCGGACGCCGCGAGGTACTTCTGGGGCCGTCTCTCCGCGACCGGCCCCGTGCCGTACACCGCGTTCAACGGCGAAAAGGCGACGGGGTCGTCGGGCTCGAACCTCGGTGCGTCCAACCCGGCGCTGCTCGCAAACGTTCGGGCACGCATCGACGCGCTCAACGCCGCCGATGGCGCGGCCGGGTTTCAGCGTCCGGCCGGTCAGGCGGTCCCCG
>CAZMPE010000274.1:806-4435 GCA_964567955.1 uncultured Phycisphaeraceae bacterium
ACGCACCTCGCCGCGGCGGAGGACCAGGCGGGCAGGGTCGCCAAAGCCCGGGGATTGACCGAGGACGCCGTGCGCGCCCTGGTTCGGGAACACACCAGCGGACGCCAGCTCGGATTCCTCGGCGAGCCAGTGGTCAACGTGCTCGAGCTCAACCTTGCGCTCGAGGGGTCGAGTGACCATTGAACGTAGAATGGCCCACCACGATGCCGCCCGGCGATCTCCAACGAGAGCGGGATTCGCTCCTCCTCCATATACACGATGCGTTTCGTTCAGTGACGCGCGTCGGTGGTGTGTCTTGGAGCGAATCGGTCGTTCTGGACAACTACGGATCGAACGTTGAACGAGAGAGGGCTCGTGCCAGTGACAAGGAGCCGGGTTGGACTGACTTGATCGACTCGCCGGACTGGGAACCCTGGGAGGGCTCGGGCGGGTTCTCGTTCCTGGACGCGATCGGATTCAGGTATTACCTCGCTCCGGCCATGATCCGTTGTATTCGGAGCGGGCACGACCTGGGAATCCGCTTTTTTCTGACGCTGCCCACGGACAGGCTTCGCCAACACACGATCAACAAGTGGTCGGCCCTCGATCGAAGGCAGCGGCTGTGCATCGCCCGCTTCCTCCGCTACATGATCGCGGCGTGCGAAGGACACGACGAGCCGGGGCACGAGTTGGAGCGAGAATGGTGGCAGGAATCGCTTCATAGTTACTGGGACACACTCCGCTGAGTCGGGGAAGCTCGGCCGTCTCAAGCAGTCCGCCATGGCAGATGAGAACCGTCCCGATCCCGCGCTCCTCCTCGCCCGAGCCAATCGAGAGGACGCGCGTTCATCCCGCGGCCGCCTCAAGATCTTCTTCGGCGCCGCCCCCGGAGTCGGAAAAACCTACGCCATGCTCGAAGCGGTCCAGCGCCTCGCACGCGACGGCGTGGATGTCGTCATCGGCCTGGTCGAGACCCACGGCCGCACCGAGACCGAGCAGATGCTCCTGGGCCTTGACATCCTGCCGCGCAGGCCGGTCGAATACCGCGGCGCCGCAGGAACATCGCCCCCCGTCGTGCTCAAGGAGTTCGATCTCGACGCCGCGCTCGCCCGCAAGCCCGAGTTCCTCGTCCTCGACGAACTGGCCCACACCAACGCGCCCGGCTCGCGCTTCGAGAAGCGATGGCAGGACGTTCAGGAATTGCTCAAAGGGGGGGTCGGCGTCTACACGACCCTCAACGTCCAGCACATCGAGAGCCTCAACGACGTCGTCGCCCAGATCACCGGCGTCCAGGTCCGCGAGACCGTGCCCGATTCGGTCGTCGATGAGGCCGACGAGATCGAACTGGTCGACCTCCCGCCCGAAGTGCTGCTCGATCGCCTCAAGGCCGGGCGCGTGTACGTGCCCGAGAGCATCCACGCCGCGTCCGAGTCTTTCTTCCGGCACGGAAACCTCACCGCCCTGCGCGAGCTCGCGCTCCGACGCACCGCCGAGTGGGTGGACCGGCAGATGCAGGAGTACAAGCGCGGCAAGGGCATCCGCGCAATCTGGCCCGCCGCCGAGCGCATCCTCGTCGCCGTCAGCCCGAGCCCGTCCTCCGGCAAGATCGTCCGCGCCGCCAAGCGCATGGCGGCCGGCCTGCACGCCGACCTCCTGGCCGTGTACGTCGAGACGCCCCGCACCGCCCGCCTTTCTCACGCCGACCGCGAGCGCGCCGTGCAGACCCTGCGGCTCGCCGAGAGCCTCGGCGCCGAGACCTCCACGATCAGCGGCACCGACGCCGCGGCAGAACTCATCCGCCTCGCCCGCGCCCGCAACGTCAGCAAGATCGTCGTCGGCAAGACCGGCCAGTCCCGCCTGCGTGAGGCCCTCGTCGGCTCCTTCGTCAACAACATCCTGCGCCTCAGCGGTGACATCGACGTCTACGTCATCCGCGGCGACGAAGACACTCGTCCGGCACCCGAGCTTCACACGCTCGGATCGCCCAGGCGCCGATCCGGCCCCGCTCAATACGCCGGCGCACTCGCGGTCGTCGTGGTGTGCACGCTGCTGGGCCAGTTCGTCTTCCGCACGCTCGACCTCGCCAACATCGCGATGGTGTACCTCGCTGGGGTCGTCGTCGCGGCGGTCTGGCTCGGCCGCGGACCCTCGGTCCTCGCCGCCGTCGTCGGCGTCGCCGCGTTCGACTTTTTCTTCGTGCCGCCCCGGGTGACCTTCGCCGTGTCGGACGTGCAGTACCTGCTGACCTTCGGCGTGCTCCTCGCCGTCGGGCTCCTGATCGCCAACCTCACCGCCCGCCTGCGCGCCCTGGCCGACGCCGCCCGCGAGCGCGAGCGCCGCACCTCCCTCCTCTACGCCATGTCGCGCGAGCTCGCCGCGGCGAGCGACCGGCGCGAGGTGGCCGGCGTCGCCGTCAAGCACGTCCACGACACCTTCCACGCCGACGCCTCGATCCTCGTCCCCGCGCCCCCCGACCAGCCCGGCGGCGTCGAAGTTCTCGCCAGCGCCGGCTCGCCCGATTGGCTGGACGAACGCGAGCGAGGCGTGGCGCGCTGGTCGTTCGATCACGCCAAGGCCGCCGGCGTCGGCACGCCGGCGCTGCCCGCCGCCATCGGCCGGTACCAGCCGCTCTCGGCCTCGCAGGGCAAGATCGGCGTCCTGGCGATCCGGCCCCACGACGCGTCGGGGCTCGTCGCACCGGCGCAGCAACTCCTGCTCGACACCTTCGTGAACCAGATCGGCCTGGCCCTGGAGCGCGTCGCCCTGATCGAGGGCCAGCAGGCCGCCAGGATCGACGCCGAAGCCGAGCGGCTCCGCAGCGCCCTGCTCAGCTCCGTCTCCCACGACCTGCGCACGCCCCTGGCCTCGATCGCCGGGGCCGCCACCGCCCTCCAGGCCGGCGCGGCCCTCGATGAGCGCTCGCGCAAGGACCTCACCGACAGCATCGTCGCCGAGGCCGACCGCCTGAACGATCTCATCGCCAACCTCATGTTCGCGACGCGCCTCGAGGCCGGCGGCGTCGAGCTCAGGCGCGAATGGACCAGCGTCGAGGAGATCGTCGGCGCGGGTCTCGCGCGCCATCGCGAGGCGCTCCGCCACCGACCCTTCCAGGCACGCATCCCCGCCGGCCTTCCCCTGGTCCGCGTGGACAACGCCATGCTGCCGCAGGTCATCCACAACCTCGTGGACAACGCCCTTCGTTACACGCCGCCCGGAACCCCCATCGACATCGGCGCGTGGACCACCGAGTCCAGCATCATCATCAAGGTCGCCGACGAAGGGCCCGGCCTCACCGACGACGAGCGCTCCAGAGTCTTCCAGCGGTTCTACCGAGGGCGCGCCGCAAGGCCCACCGGGACGCAGAGCGGCATCGGCCTGGGCCTCACCATCTGCGAAGGCATCGTCAAAGCCCACGCCGGGCGGATGTGGGCCGAGCACAACACGCCGCGCGGCGTCGCGTTCCTGATCGCTCTCCCCATCGACCGGCCGCAGCCGCCGATGCCCGCCGAAGCGCCGGAGGCCGCCCCGTGAACCTCCCGTCCAACGGACCCTTGATCCTGGTGATCGAGGACGAAGCGCCCATCCGCGGCTTCCTCCGCGCGTCGCTGGAGAGCCGCGGCTACCGCGTCAAGGAAGCCGGCACGGCGCAC
>CAZMPE010000275.1:0-4430 GCA_964567955.1 uncultured Phycisphaeraceae bacterium
CCCGCCCGCCCGGGCGAACCCGGCCCGCTCCGACCCCTCCCCGCGCGGCACGTCGACACCGGCATGGGTTTCGAACGACTCGTCAGCGTCCTCCAGAACGCACGCTCGAACTACGACACCGACGTCTTCCTTCCCATCTTCGCCGCCATCGAACGCACGACAGGAGCCCCGCCCTACATGGGCCGGCTCGGCGCGGCGGACAAGGGCAATATCGACACGGCCTACCGTGTCGTGGCGGACCACATCCGCACACTGACGTTCGCGCTGACCGACGGCGCCGTCCCGAGCAACGAGGGGCGCGGCTACGTGCTGCGGCGCGTCCTCCGCCGCGCCGTGCGGTACGGGCGGCAGATGCTCGGCGCCCGCACCGGCTTCTTCAGCCAGCTCGTCCCCGCCGTCGTCGAGCGGATGGGCACGGCCTTCCCGGAACTCAAGAAGAACCCGCAGCGCGTCATCGACATCATCAAGGAAGAGGAAGAGAGTTTCGGGCGCACGCTCGACCGGGGCATCAAGTTGTTCGACGAGGCCGCGACCCGCGCCGCATCGGGCCTCATCGGCGCCGAAGACGCCTTCAAGCTCTCCGACACCTACGGATTCCCGGTCGACCTCACCCAGCAGATGGCCGACGAGCGCGGCCTGAAGGTCGACCTCGAAGGCTTCGAGAAGCTGATGAGCGGGGCCCGCGAACGCTCGCGCGCCGGCGGAAAGGAAGAGGGCGAGCGTGCCCTCGCCCTCGACGGCGATGCCGTCGCCCGTCTGCGCCGCATGAATGTCGAGCCGACCGACGACGGCGACAAGTTCCACGGACGCGACATCGGCGCCACCGTCAAGGCGATCTGGGCCGGCGACAACTTCGACGAGTCGACACGCGGCGAGCGCCACCGCATGCGCCCCGTCGGCGTCGTCCTCGACCGCACGAACTTCTACGCCGAGATGGGCGGACAGACGTTCGATCAGGGCTCGATCTATGTGACCGCCGAGCGCCGGACCTCGGTGGACAGCACGCCCGAGGGCGGCGAGTTCCGCGTCGAATCCGTGCGATCCTTCGGCGGTTACGTGCTGCACGTCGGGCACGGCCTCCGCGGCGAGTTGCGCGTCGGCGACAAGGTGCAACTGCACGTCGACCAGTCCCGCCGCCAGCCGATCGCCGCCAACCACACCGCGACGCACCTGCTCAACCTCGCCCTGCGCCGGACACTCGGTGACCATGTCGATCAGAAGGGCTCGTTCGTGGGCCCCGACAGGCTGCGCTTCGATTTCGCCAACAACGGACCCGTGAGCGCCGAGCAACTCGGCGCCGTCGACGGGCTCGTCCGCAAGGCGATCGAGCAGGATCTGACCGTCTACGCCGACATCATCCCCCTCGTCGAGGCCCGGCAGATCAACGGCGCGCGGGCCGTCTTCGGCGAGACGTACCCCGATCCCGTACGCGTCGTTTCCATAGGCCAGCCCGTCGCCGACCTGCTCGCCGCCCCGGCGAACCCCGCATGGCAGGAGGTCTCCGTCGAGTTCTGCGGCGGGACGCACCTCTCCAACACCGGCGCCGCTGTCGATTTCGCGGTCGTCTCCGAAGAGGCGGTCGCCAAGGGCATCCGGCGCGTCGTCGCGCTGACGGGCGTCCCCGCGCAGGCCGCACGCCTCGCGGCGACCAACCTCCAGAGCCGGATGACCGACGCCGCGAAACTCGGCGCGGCCGAACTCGGAGCGGAGGTCGCCGCCATCGGCGCCGAGATCGACCAGATGACGCTCCCCGTCGCGGACAAGGCCACGCTCCGCGCCGCCCTCGGCGCACTGGCCGAGACGGTCAAGGGCGGGGAGAGGGCCGCGGCCGCCCCACGCCGCCAGCAGGCCGCGGTCCTCGCCCGCCGGATCGCCGACCACGCCGCGAATGTCGGCGACGATGTGATCGTCACGACAATCGACGTGGGCTCCGACCGCGGCGCGCTCGACCAGGCGCTGCAGACGGTCCGCGAGGTCCGCCCCCGCTCCTCGGTCATGCTCCTGAGCGTCGACGAGAGCGACCCGTCGGCGCCCAAGGTCTCCATCATGGCCGGCGTCGCGCCGGACCACGTCAAAATGGGCCTGAAGGCCGGCGACTGGGTGCGCGCCGCCGCGGGCGTCGTCGGCGGCAAGGGCGGCGGGCGGCCCGATACGGCGCAGGGCGGCGTGACCGACGTCGCCAGGGTCCGCGACGCGATCGATACGGCTCGCCGCTCCGCCCTCAACATCATCCAGGTCTGATCGGGAATCCTCCGATGACCGAACCCACGCCGACGGACGAGAACGAGCAGCCGGAGGACCCCTACCCCTTCCTCCAGCCGCCTCCGCCGCCTCCCATACCCGATGAACTGACCCGTCCCGTGGACGTCCGTACGCCCGTCTCCTTGCCGCAGGGAGGGTCTCAATCGGCCATGTCCGGCGCGGGCCAGGCCTGGGGCATCGCGATGGACTTCGTCTTTACCATCATCGCGGGCATCGCCATCGGCTACGGCATCGACTACCTCGCCAACTCCTTGCCCCTCTGGACTTTGGTCGGCCTTGGCACCGGATTCGTCGGGGCCTTCGTCCGGATCGTGCGCCGCACGGTCCGGGAGGACCGCCTCGAGCAGCAGCGCCGGCGCCCGGGCAGCGGCGGCCCACGCGAGGACATTCCGCACCCCCGCCGCCGTTGATTCCACGCCCCACTTGCTCGCCGTATGGGTTCAGGTCGACTATGCTTCCGCCCCCCGGAACCGGCCGCGTGGCCGCCTCTTCCGGGGCCCGGTTGATCGGGGACAGTTCGGGAATCCACGTGACTCAGACGGCCAGACAACCAGCCCGCGGCGTGTACGCCGCGGCGATGATCGGCGGCACCGCCGCGGCCATCGGCCTGGGTCTGCTCGTGAGCATGGCGGACGGCGGCGACAGCGCGGTCGGCGCCCGGATCGCCCTCGCTCTCGGTGTCGCGCTGATCCCCTCTTTGATCCCGATCGCCGTATGGACGCGCGAGCCGCAACACACCTTCGGGCTGCTCGTCTTCGGCGCGTCCAACGCCCGCCTCCTGCTGGTCGTCGCATTGGGATGGATCCTCGCGTCGAACCCGGAGGTGGCGGACCGCCCCCTCTGGTTCGGCCTGGCCTCGGGCGCGGTGCTGCTGCTGGCGGTGGAGACGGGCGCGGCGGCGTTCGTGATCAACCGCATGCACCGGGCGGGCACACCTTCAGCATCGTCCGGTGATCACGCCGGCGCGGAGCACGCATGACGCTTCTCGATCTGACACTGTTCCTCGGCGCGGAGGGGGCCGACCCCGCCTCGCACGTCTACAACCACCCGTTCATCAAGAGCGCCGGTGGTTACTGGCTCTGGTCGGGCCACCAGGGCAACCTCGTCCTGTCGGCGATCATCGTGATCCTCGGCGGGCTGTTCGTTGCGAGCCGCGTGCGGACGGGCCCCGCCTCGCAGGGCTCGAGCGCCTACGTCACCACCAACCGCTTCGCCCACATGATCGAGGTCATCTGCGTCTACCTGCGTGAAGAGATCGCCCGCCCCCTCCTGCGCGATCGGACCGACAAGTTCATGCCGATCCTCTGGACGTTCTTCTTCTTCATCCTCGTCAATAACCTGCTCGGCCTCGTGCCGATCCTCGACCTGGTGCACCTGCTCGTCCCCGCCTGGAAGGCGCAGCACATCACGCCGATCGGCGGCACAGCGACCCAGAACATCTGGGTCACACTCGTCCTGGCCGTCATCTCCGGAGTGCTGTTCAACATCGCCGCGATCATCCGGCTTGGCATGGGCGGCTACTTCGGCCACATGACCGGCGGCGCCCCCTGGTACGTCGCATGGATGGTCTTCCCGATCGAGCTCGCCGGCCAGCTCCTCCTGAAGCCGGGCGCGCTGGCCATCCGACTCTTCGCCAACATGACCGGCGGGCACATCCTGCTCGCGACGCTCTTCAGCTTCGTCGCGGCGGTCTGGGGACGCGGCCTGCTCCTGTCCGGGCCGGTCACCGTCATCTCCGTCCTCGGCGGCATCGGCGTCATGTTCCTCGAGTTGTTCGTCGCCTTCCTCCAGGCGTTTGTCTTCACCTTCCTGACCGCAGTGTTCATTTCACTGATGGATCACCACGAAGAGCATGGTCATGACCACGGGCACGACCATGCCCACGGCCACGAGCCCGCGCCGGCACACTAGCGCGGGAAGACGGGCCGACGAAGCACCCGGCGGGCAACCCCGGGATGCCGACACTCCCGGACTGTTCGAACGAAAGGGTTCTCGATGAAGAAGATGATCAAGTCCCTCATGATCGCGGCCGGCGCGATGGCCCTGGCCTCCCCGGCGGTGGCCCAGGCCTCCACCGAAGCGGCCGTCATGCTCGCCGGCACGGGCGTCGGCGCCCAGGGCGCGGGCCTCGCCATCATCGGCGGCGGCATCGGCATCGGCCTCGTCGG
>CAZMPE010000276.1:0-4429 GCA_964567955.1 uncultured Phycisphaeraceae bacterium
GAGCGCCTCCCGTACGCGCGCGCGGGTCTCCACGCGGGACTCGGCGCCGGCCGGATTCGCGGCGCGGTAGTCCTTCACGGAGTGCAGGTAGCGGACGAGCCGGCGCTCGAACTCGTCTGTCCAGGGGATGCCCAGTTCGGCGTAGAGGCGGCGGAGTTGACCGACCGGGTCGGCGACGAGGTCCTGGTAGCGGACCTCGGCGGTGCGGCCGGGCGGCACCCGATCGCGCGCGTTGATGTACTTGTCGAGGGTGGCGCCCATCTCTTCGGTGACGCGGTCGTGCAGTGCGGTCTCTGTGAGAGGCTGCTGGAGGTGGTAGACCTCGGCGCGGGTGAGCATGGCGACGTTCGAGCGGACCACCGCGGACGGGTCGCGGCTGACATGGATGAACCGGACGCGGTCCGGGCCGAGAACATCCGTGAGTTCGGCGACGCGCGCGGTGTGGCTGGGCGACTTGAGAAGCAGGGCGTGACGCGGGCGGAGCGTGCAGACCTTGGTGAGGAACATCCACAGGCTGCGCCGCCAGCGCCGGCGTTCGGCGGGGCCGAGGCCCTCGAGCATGTGGAACCGGCGGAATCGCTCGTACCGCCCGGGGACAACCTGGCGTCCCGGCATTCCGGACGCGAGCGCCGAGTTGTTGAGGGCGAACTCGTCCTCGGCGGGCCATTCAGGGCCGAAGGCCATGTCGTCCATGAGACGGCGGTTGGTCATGAAGGGGATGAGGAAGAGTCGCAGGAGCATCCAGCTCGCGGCGAAGCCGTGCGGTGCAACGGCCTCGTACCAGCGGGGCGTGTAGAAGGCCGGATCACACGCGAGCATGTAGTGAAGGTGCGTGGTGCCGGAACGCGGGTAGCCCAGCACCACGACGACGCCCGGGCGGTGATCGAGCGTGAGGCGGGAGCGGCGGCCCCGCAGCGCGAGCCAGGGCCATAGCAGGATCCGCTCGGGGAGGGTGATGACCGTGCCCACGAGGGAACTGACCAGAGCGAAGGCAAGGCGGGGCCAGTACCGGGGCGGGACAGCGAGCGGCGGGAAGAGCAGCAGGCGGGCCCAGACATCCAACGGCGCCAGGGCCATGAAATGAGGCGTGGGGACGAAGAGGCGGAGGAATCGGGCGACGCGGTGGGTCATGCCGGGGGCGCGAGTGTAGCCGCGGCGGTGGGCCGGGCGGTGCCCGCTACAATCCGCGTTTGCGGGGCGCGTCCCCAGAACAAGGACACTTTCCATGCCCGAGGCCGTTCCGGCTCGCAAGTTCATCGTCGACCTGAAGCCCTCCGAGCGGGTGCGCGGGACGTACTCGATCGCGAACGCGCAGCTCGGGCGGACGCGGGCGGACAAGCCCTACCTGCGCTGCCTGATCGGCGACAAGACGGGGGAGATGCCGGGACGGATGTGGTCGATCGACGAGCACATCTGGGGCCGGCTGCCGACGGACGGGTTTGTCTTCCTGGAGGGGGAAACGCAGGCGTACCAGGGTGAGATGCAGCTGATCATCCAGGCGATCGATCCGATCGACCCGACGACGGACCAGCTGCGCGACCTGATGCCGTGCTCGAAGCGGCCGCCGGAGGAGATGTTCGCGGAGCTCACGGCGCTGCTCGACACGCTGCAGCACCCGGCGATGAAGGCGCTGGCGAAGGCGTACCTCGCCGACGACCTGCTGATGAAGGCGCTGCACCGGTGTCCGGCGGCCAAGAGCATGCACCACGCGTACCTCGGCGGGCTGCTCGAGCACACGCTGACGCTGCTGAACCTCGCGGACAAGGTGTGCGCGTTCTATCCGAAGATCAACCGCGACCTCGTCCTGATGGGCCTGTTCGCGCACGACCTGGGCAAGACCCGCGAGCTGGTCTACGACAAGGCCTTCGCGTACTCCGACCGTGGCGAGCTGATCGGGCACGTGGTCGAGGGATCGCTGATGCTGCGGGACCACGCGCAGACGGTGATGCGCGACTCGGGGGTCCGCCTGCCGCCCAACCTGCTGATGGTGCTCGAGCACATCATCCTGACGCACCACGGCCTGCCGGAGTTCGGCGCCGTCAAAGTGCCCGCGACGCCCGAGGCCATCCTCGTCTCCATGCTCGACAACCTGGACGCCAAGGTCACCATGGCGCTGGCCGCGGCCCGCCCGGACAACATGGGGGCGGCGGAGCTGGGCGGGAACTTTACGGAGCGTCACTGGGCGCTGGATACGAAGCTGTTCCGACCTGACCCGCTCGCTCAGCCGTCTTAGAATGGTTCATGGCCGAGGAGCCGTCCATCCAGGTGAACTTCGGGAAGATGGTCCCGCTGTTCCCCTTGGACAGCGCGGTGCTGCTGCCCCAGCAGGTGACGCACCTGCACATCTTCGAGCCCCGGTACGTCCAGATGGTCGACCGGGCGCTGGACCAGGCGGGGCAGTTTGCGATCGCGGTGTTCAAGGGGTCGCGCTGGAAGCAGGAGTACGCGGGCCGCCCGCCGATCCGCAGCGCCGTCTGCTTGTGCCAGATCATCCAGCACGAGCGGCTGCCCGACGGGCGGTACAACCTGCTGGTGCAGGGCGTCTGCCGCGCACGCATCGTGGACGAAGCCGAGCCCACTCCGGACTGTCTGTACCGCGAGGCGCGACTGGAGCCGATCGGGATCGACCCGACCGAAGAGGAAAAGCTCTACGGCGTCCGCGAGCGGTTCAAGGAACTGCTGACCGAGGGCCCGTTGACGAAGCTGGCGGCGGCCGAGTGGGTCGTGGACCGGATTGACAACGAGGAGATCCCCACGGCGGTGATCGTGGAGCTGGTCGGTTTCGCGCTGCTGTCGAAGCGGGAGGTGCGGTACCGGCTGCTGGCCGAGTCCGATGCGGGCGAGCGCGCGAGCGTCGTGGAGCAGGAGCTGCTCGACCTGCAGCACCTGATCAAGCGTGCATCGGCGCAGCACCCCGAGAACTGGCCCAAGGGCTGCAGCTGGAACTGAACGGCGTCAGAAACTGAACGGGTTCGGCGACGGCGGACGGGGGCGCTGCCCCGCGGGCGCGGGCTCGTGCAATGCATCGCGGCAGGCGTCGGCGAGACGCTGGTGCAGTTTCTCGTGGTCGGGATGCGCGTCGAGGCAGTCCATGTAGTCGTCGACGCGCCACGCGGCGGGGTCGGAGGGGTTGACGCGAGCGATGGCGGCGTCGCCGAGGGCCTCGGCGGTCCGCTCGAACCACGAGGCGGGCGGCGGCTCGCCGTCGGAGTCGTCGCGGGTCGGTGACGTCTCGACGCGGGCCACGTGGCGCGGCGGCGCGACGCGGACCCGCAGCGAGAGGGGCGTGCCGCCGGCGACTCCACGCCCCACGGCGACGATCGGCCAGGAGCCGTCGCGCGTGAGCGGCTCGCGGGCCAGGACGAGGGCCGGCACGCCGGCGGCGGCGAGGCTCTCGCGCAGGGCCCGGGCCTCGGCGCCGATCATGGGCGGCTGGACCAGCACGAGTCCGGCCTGCGGCGGATCGGCCTTGCGAGGCGTGTCGATCACGGAGCGCCGGCCGGAATCGACGGCGAGCTGGCGTCGTTGTCGCCGGGCCTCCTGCAGCGGCAGAAGGATGCGGGCCATGCGGTCGTAATCGCGCTTGTTGAAGGCCAGTTCGAGGGCACGGGCGGCGTGCCTCTCGGCCTCAAGGTACCGGGTCGCCAGCAGGGCGCTTCCAGCGCGCTCCATCAAGCGGTCGATCGCCGTCCCGGACTTTGCAGTGGCGCCCATTCCCCACACCCCAAGAGAATCGCTCGTCAGCGCGCCGTCGGGCGCAGGTGGTCGGCCATCGCGCGGAGCTTCTGCTGCCAGCGATCGACCTGCTCGGTCAGGTCGTAGGCGAGAACATCCGAGAGCGATGACCAGTCCTGATCCTTGAGGGCGCGCCGGATGTCCTCGAGCCGTGCCGCGAGTTCGGTGACGAGAGTCTCGAGCGGGGCGGCGGCGTCCGCGCCGGTCAGCCGTTCGCCCATCATCGCGGAACTCTTCTCCACGGCGTCGCGCACGGCCCGCCAGGTCTCGATGGCGGCGCCGAGCGGCTGAAGCGAGCGGTCCAGGTCGCCGCTCTGGATGAGCTCGGCGCATTCGCGCTGGCTGACCTTGGCGCGGTCCAGGGCGTCGGCGGCGTCCAGGAGCGTGGAGCGGACGAGCAGGCCCGGATCCACGGAGATGAAGCGGATGTCGTCGTGGAAGGGTGAGTCGGGCGGATTCTGGAGCACGGCGTCGTCGATCGGCTTGCCGCCGGCGGTGGCCTCCACGACGACGCGACCGTTGGCGCCGGCGGCCGTGCGCGCGGCGGCCAGGGCCCGGGCGAGCGTCGGGCGATCGAGCGTGAGGGGCTTGTCGTCGAGGAATGCGGTCATGCGGCGGCGTCCTGAGTCCGTGGGGGCGGCTGATTCTAAGTCGAAGTCGAGTCCGGGGGCGTGTCGCCGCTCGTGCGCCGCGC
>CAZMPE010000277.1:0-4429 GCA_964567955.1 uncultured Phycisphaeraceae bacterium
GGATCGATTACTTCGAACTCCTCGAGTTCCTCCGCTCCGAGCCCGCTCGCCGGGCTCTCGCAGCCCACACCGCCGCAGACCGCCGCCGCCGCGAAGTCCTCGCCGAAGCGGATCGCCGCGTCGCCCTCGACGCTCTCAAATCAGTTTGCGATGCACACCTCGCGAACCGGCGCGAACGAGCCACCCCTGACAAGGCCGCTCCGACCGATTCCCCGGACAAGCCCGCCCCGGAGGCGCCCGATACCTCCCTCATCGAGGTCCGCCGCGCGGCAACCGCCATCCTCCGATCCGTCGACGGCGCATCGCGCGCTCCCGACCGACGCCATCGCCGCTACCCCGGCCCGCGCTGGTCGGTCCCCCATCAACCGGATGCCCCGCTCCCGGCCAGCCCCGTCGACGCCGCGATCAACCAACTCCGCGCCGCCGACCAAGCCCTCGCCGACCTGCAGGGCGATTCGCCCTCACCGCAGCACGCAGCACGCACCACGCACCACGACTCAGCACTCAGCACCCAGGACTCAGGACTTCCCCTTGACGTCCCCGACGGCTGGCCCCCCATCCCAGTCACCAAAATCCTCGCCCAGGCAGACGAGTTCCTCAAATCTCACGGCCCCCCCATCGCACAATCACCCGATCGCCCCTCATCTCCTCATCCCATCATCTCCCGCTCTCCTCGCTCCCCGGCGCCACTCTCCGCCCGCGCCGACCGCGCCCGCCCTCCGTGATCGGGCGGTAGCACACCGTGCACCGCGCCCGGTTCTTGCTCACCGCGCGGATCGATCTTGGCGATGACGCCCCTCACCTGCTATGTACGAAACGCCTGAGGGCCGTTGTCGCGCTCCGGGTTTTCGAGATAGCTGCCCAGCGCGCCCGGGTCCAACCCCGGCGGGCTCGTCGCGGGCGCCGGCGAATGGCGCGGAGGAGACTCGAACTCCCAACCCCTAGCTTGCAAAGCTAGTGCTCTACCAATTGAGCTACCGCCCCGGCGCGGCCGGATCGGCCGGCCCGAAGTCTAGGGTGCCGGGTTTGGGCCTATCCGGCCGCGGGCCCCCGGCTGGACGGCCAAGGCGGCCGGGCCTATTGTAGTCATGGCTACATTTTGGCCGATAGACCAGGCGTCGCACCCGACGCGAGGAGTTCGGACATGACAGTCACCCGTCGCATCGTTCTGGCATTGATCCCGCTCCTCATCCTGGCGGCGTGGCCCGCCGCGCGGGGCGGCACGGGCGTGGGGCCCTACCGCATCGTCTGCACCGTCGGGATGGTGGCCGACATCGCCCGCAACGTCGCCGGGAACCGGGCCGACGTCGTCGCCCTGATGGGCCCGGGCGTGGACCCCCACCTCTACAAGACCAACCGGTCCGACATGGCCACGCTGCTGGGCGCCGACATCGTTTTCTACAGCGGGCTGCTGCTCGAAGGGAAGATGACCGACGCCCTCGTGCGCGTCGCCACCAGCGGCAAAAAGGTCTACGCCGTCACCGAGCTGATCGACGAGTCCTCCCTCCTCGAGCCCGCCGAGTTCGCCGGGCACTTCGACCCGCACGTCTGGATGGACCCGGCCGCATGGTCCAAGGCCGTCGAGGTCGTGCGCGACAAGCTCACCGAATACGACCCGCCGGGTGCGGAGACCTACCGCTCCAACGCCGCGGCGTACCTCGCCGAGCTCAAGAAGCTGGATGACTACTGCGCCCGCGTGCTCGCGACGGTGCCCGAGAGCTCGCGCACGCTGATCACCGCGCACGACGCCTTCAACTACTTCGGGCGCCGGTACGGCTACGAGGTGGTCGGCATCCAGGGGCTGAGCACGGAATCAGAAGCCGGCGTGGCCCACGTCGAGGACCTGGTCAAGACGCTGGTGACGAAGAAGATCCGCGCCGTCTTCGTCGAGACGTCGGTGGCCGACCGCAACATCAAGGCCCTCATCGCCGGCGCCGCGGCGCGCGGGCACACCGTCGTCATCGGCGGCTCGCTCTTCAGCGACGCGATGGGCGCCAACGGCACGTACGAGGGAACGTACATCGGCATGATCGACCACAACGTCACGACCATCACGCGGGCGCTGGGCGGCACGGCGCCGGAACGCGGCATGAACGGCTCGCTCGGCGCAGGGGGCGGCTGATGGCCGACGCGGGTCCCAACGGGCGCGGAGGGGGGCACGGAGCGGGGCGAGAACTCCCGGAGCACAGCCCGGACAGCCCGCTCTCCGTCCACGACGTCACCGTCGCGTACCAGCGCAAACCCGTGCTGTGGGACATCGATTACGACGCGCCGGACCGTTCGATCACGGCGATCGTCGGCCCGAACGGCGCGGGCAAGTCCACGCTCATCAAGGCCTGCCTCGGGCTCATCCCGCTCGTCTCGGGGCGCGTGCACGTGTACGGAAGGCCCTACGCGGCGCAGCGCCGCCTCGTCGGTTACGTGCCGCAGCGCGAGAGCGTGGACTGGGATTTCCCCGTCTCCGCCCTCGATGTCGTGTGCATGGGCCGGTACGCGATGATCGGCTGGTGCCGGCCGGTCACGCGGAAGCACCGCAACGCGGCCCTCGACTGCCTCGACCAGGTCGGCATGGCCGACTACGCCCGACGGCAGATCAGCCAGCTCTCGGGCGGGCAGCAGCAGCGGGTCTTCCTCGCGCGCGCCCTCGCGCAGGAGTCGAAGCTGTACCTGATGGACGAGCCCTTCGCCGGCGTCGACGCCTCCACCGAGCAGGCGATCGTCGGCGTCCTCCGCCGCCTGCGCTCCGAGGGCCGGACGGTCATCTGCGTCCATCATGACCTGCAGACCGTGCCGGAGTACTTCGACCACGTGCTGCTGCTCAACACGCGCGTCGTCGCGGCGGGCCCGGTGGCCGAGGTCTTCACCGCCGAGAACCTGCAGAAGACCTACGGCGGGCGCCTCACGCTGCTCGAAGAGGCGGCGCAGGCGGTCGCCGAGCGAGGCCGGCGATGAGCCCCCTGCTCGCGCAGGCCGTCGGCTCGATCACCGACGCCCGCGTCGAGTGGCCGGCCTGGGCGGAGATCTGGCGAACACTCACGTTCCAGGGCGGCTACAACACGCGCGTCGTCGTCCTTTCGGCGACCCTGCTCGGCATCGCCGCGGGCGCGATCGGCACCTTCGCCCTGCTGCGCAAGCGCGCCCTCATGGGCGATGCGCTGGCCCACGCCGCCCTCCCGGGCATCGCCCTGGCTTTCCTCGTCTTCACCTGGCTCGGTCGCGAGGGGCGCAGCCTGCCGGTGCTCCTGACCGGCGCCACCGTCACGGGCGTGCTCGGCGTGCTGTGCGTCCAGGCCATCGTGCGGTACACGCGCCTGCGCGAAGACGCCGCGATCGGCGCCGTCCTCAGCGTCTTCTTCGGCGTCGGCGTCGTGCTGCTCAGCTACATCCAGAACCTGCCGACCGGCAACCAGGGGGGGCTCAACCACTTCATCTACGGCCAGACCGCGGCGATGCGCGCCAGCGACGGCATGCTCATCGGCGCCGTCGCCGTCGGCGCCGTCGCCGTGTGCACCCTCTTCCTCAAGGAGTTCCGACTCGTCTGCTTCGACGACCGGTTCGGCGCGGCGACCGGGCTCCCGGTGAGCGCGATCGATCTGCTCATGATGGCGCTGGTCGTCGTCGTGACCGTCATCGGGCTGCAGGCGGTCGGGCTGATCCTGATCGTCGCGCTGCTGATCATCCCGCCCGCCGCGGCTCGATTCTGGACCGAACGCGTCCCGACGATGACCGTGCTGGCGGCCGTGATCGGCGGCCTGAGCGGGTACGTGGGGTCGTGCGCCTCGGCGCTCCTCCCCAACCTTCCGGCCGGCGCGGTCATCGTGCTCGCCTGCGGGTCGCTCTTCGGCGTCAGCCTGCTCTTCGCCCCGTCGCGCGGCGTGCTGGCGGCGGCGGCGCGCCACGCGTCGCTGCGCCTCCGGATCGCCTCCGACCACCTGCTGCGCGCGATCTACGAGTCGATGGAGGTCGCGGGCCGGACGGGCCCGGGCGAGTACGTCGTTGATCCGAGCGAACTCGCGGCGGCGCGCCGGTTCTCCGTGCCCGGGCTGGCCCTGCTGACGGCGTGGCTCTCGGCGCGCGGGCTCGTCCTGCGGCGCGCGGGGCGCCTCGGCCTCACCGAACGCGGCTGGACCGAATCGGTCCGCATCACGAGGAATCACCGGCTGTGGGAGGAGTTCCTCGTGCGGCACGCGCACCTCGCCGCGAGCCACGTGGACCGCAGCGCCGACCTCGTCGAGCACATGCTGTCGCCGGAGATCATCGCGGAGCTGGAGGCGTCGCTGCGCGACAGCGGGCGGACCCCCGCGCCCGACGGCATCGCGCGCAGCGTCCACCCCATCCGAGCGGAGCGCGCGTGAGCCCCCAGCTGCACACCTTTCTGACACTCGACCTGCCGGCGGTGCTCACCGCCACGCTCGCGGTCGTCACCTGC
>CAZMPE010000278.1:0-1023 GCA_964567955.1 uncultured Phycisphaeraceae bacterium
GAACATCAGGTCCTCGTAGTCGCTGCGGATGACGGGCTTGTTCGTGGGAATGGAGACGACGTCCAGCTTGTAGATGTCGTGGAACTCCTGCGCCTCGGTGTCGGCGGTGCCGGTCATGCCCGCGAGCCGCTTGTACATCTTGAAGTAGTTCTGGATCGTGACGGTGGCGACCGTCTGCGTCTCCTGCTTGATCGGCACCTTCTCCTTGCACTCCACGGCCTGGTGCAGGCCGTCGGACCACTGCCGCCCGATCATCGGACGCCCGGTGAAGACGTCGACGATCACGACGCCCGGCTCGGTCCGGCCGGACATCGCGTCCGGCGTCGTCATGATCACGTAATCCCGGTCGCGCTGGTACACGACGTGCGCTCGCAGCGCCTGCTCCAGCAGGTGCGGCACGTCCATGTTCTCGTCGACGTAGAACGAGCCGATCCCCGCGGCACGCTGGGCCTCGGCGACGCCGTCATGGGTCAGGTGGCAGCTCTTGCGGTCCATCTGGGTCTCGTAGAACTGTCGGTGCGCCGCGAGGGCCCGCTCGAGCGCGGGGATCCCAGCTTTGGCCTCATTGAGCTGGGCCGTCAGCGCCGGGATCTGCGCCTTGTCGCGCGCCTGGCGGATGTCCCCCTCCAGGCCCTTGACCCGCTGCTTGGCCTGCTCGAGCTTGTCGTGCTGCTCCTGCCACGGGCCCTGCTTCTCGACCAGGTGCCGAGCGAGGCGGTCGGCCAGCTCGTAGCGCGGCTGGTCGTCGTGGGCGGGGCCCGAGATGATCAGCGGCGTTCTCGCCTCGTCGATCAGGATGGAGTCCACTTCGTCGACGATTGCAAACTCGCGACGGCGCTGCACCTGCTGCTCGACGCTCCGCTTCATGTTGTCGCGCAGGTAGTCGAAGCCGAACTCCGCCGTCGTCCCGTAGACGACGTCGCAGCGGTACATCTTCCGCTTCACATCCTCGTTCTGGATGTGCATCGGGTGGATCGCCCCCACCGTCAGGCCCAGAGCGCGGAAGAACGGGAACGTCCAGTC
>CAZMPE010000278.1:1033-1606 GCA_964567955.1 uncultured Phycisphaeraceae bacterium
CAGCGGGGCGACGATCGTCTTGCCCTCGCCCGTCCGCATTTCGGCGATCTTGCCCTGGTGCAGCACCATGCCGCCGATCAGCTGCACATCGAACGGACGAGCCCGGAACGGCGGCTTGCTCTCCGGGAAGAGGTCGCGGACCGCCGCGTAGATCTCGATGGGGATGTCCGCCTGCTGCCATCCCGGCACGGGTTCGGCGCATCCGAGGAACTCGCCCTCGGGCGGCGCCGGGGCGAGGGCCTCCATCTCCGCTCTCGTCTTGGCGTACACCTCCCGCAACGGCGCGGGCAACGTGGACGGGTCGAAGCCGAGCTTCGGGTTGAAGATGTTGCGGATGCCGACGCCTCGGTCCATCGCCTCGCGCCCGATGGCGAAGATCTCGACCAGCAGGTCGTCGGCCTTGGTGCCCTTGCGGATCCGGTCGCGGAACTCGACGATCATCGCCCGGATCTGGGCGTCCGTCATCGCCTGGACCCGCTCCTCGAGGCTGCTGATGGCGGCGACCCTGGAGAGGTACCGCTTGACGAAACGCTCGTTGCGCGTGCCGATGATCTTGTTGAGAATCGGCCCGAT
>CAZMPE010000278.1:1616-4426 GCA_964567955.1 uncultured Phycisphaeraceae bacterium
ATACTGGCTCGCGCCGGATTGGACCAAGGCCCGATCGCGACGCGCCGACCGCTCGATGCGGTGGTCATTGATCTGAGAGGATGTTGCCGCGGATCCGCGAGGGGGACCGGCTGAATCGCCGGCCAGGCTTCCGGAGTCAGGCCAGCGGAGGCGGGAGATCGAGCAGCTCGACGCGCGGCCGGCGCACATCGGCGACCGTGGCGACCGGGATCTCCGGCCGCGTCGTCGCGGCGGCGAAGCGTTCGCGGATGGTGCTCGGATCGGTCACCCGTGCGGCGGGGCGCTGCGTGTCGGCCCCGACGAGGTCGCGGACGGCGCGTGCGAGTGAGTCGGTCAACTGGCGGACCGCGGCTCGCTCGGCGGTAGCCTCGCGTTGCAGTTCGCGCACGACGGGCCGGAGCGGCTCGACCGCTACGGAGACCAGGAGCCCGAAGAGCAACAGCGTCGAAACGCCGGCGAGCGTCGTCCGGGGTGATCCGACCTTTTTTTCCGGAGTCTTGGGCATGGTGACCGGTCGCACAAGTATCGACCTCACAAGGGCCTCAAGCAAGAGCGGGGGCCGAACAACTTGGACGCCGGTCTTTGTGGGAGCGTCACGCCCGACCATATTCTGGACCCCCGGCGGGCGGGCGGCCGATATCGGACGACGTCTGCGGAGCCCGGCAAGGTGCTACGCTCCGCGCATGGCCGAGCCCGAGGAAAAACCGCCGATGGTTGCATCGCGCCAGACGCTCCCGACGACCCGCGAGTCGGTGACGCACAAGTTCAGCATCGCCCGGCACGAGGGGTACCTGACGATCGGGCTCTACGCCGACGGCAAGCCGGGCGAGATCTTCCTGAAGATGGCCAAGGAGGGCTCGACGCTCTCGGGGATGTGCCAGGGCTTCTGCCTGGCCTTCAGCCTCGCGATGCAGTACGGCCTGCCCGTGGACGAGGCGGTCCGGCGTTTCAAGGGCATGCGGTTCGAGCCGATGGGGCCCACGAGCAACGTGGACATCCCCGAGGCGAACAGCATCATCGATTACGTCGCCCGCTACCTCGAGTTGCAGTACGGCACGCGCCGGGCAACAGCGAACCGATAGCCGGGCGGTTCAACCAACCCGATTCGGCGGCTCGCGTCCCTCCAGCACCGCGCGGGCGTTCTCGCACGCCATCGCCGTCATCATCTCGCGGTACTTGGCCGACGCGCTCCCGATGTGAGGAGTGACCACGACGTTGTCCAGCCCGATCAGGCCCGGATGGACGTGGGGCTCATCTTCGAAGACGTCGAGACCGGCGCCGTAGATCCGGCGCTCTTTGAGCGCCGCGACCAGCGCCGCCTCGTCCACGATCGGGCCGCGGGCCGTATTCACCAGAATCGCCGTCGGCTTCATCTTCGCCAGTGCCGCGGCGTCGATCAGGTGGCGCGTCTCGGCGGTCAGCGGCGTGTGGATGCTGACGACATCCGCTTCCTCCAGCCCTTGGTGCAGGTCCACCCGCGTCGCCGCGAGCGGCGCGAGTTCAAACTCCCAGTGCCTTGAGCGAGCGACGTACAGCACCTTCATCCCCCACCCGATCGACCGCATCGCCGTCGCGAACCCGATCCGACCCGCACCCACGATCAGCAGCGTGCGGCCCGTCAGGTCCGCCCCGACGAACTCGCGTGGCCCCAGCGGCCCGCGCTCCGGATAGGCGCTGGACCGGGCGAAGCGGTCCGCCTCCACCACCCGTCGGGCGACCGCCAGGATCAGCGCCCACGCCATGTCCGCCGTCCCCTCCGTCACCGCATTCGGTGTATTCGTGACGATGACCTTGCGTGCCGCGCACGCCTTCAGATCGATGTTGTCCACCCCCACCGCGAAGTTGCAGACGGCCCTGAGCCGGCTCCCCGCGGCCTCCAGCAGTTCGGCGTCCACGCGCTCGGAGACCCAGGTAATGATCACGTCCGCTCCATGGACGAAGCGGAGCAGGTCTTTGCGTTCCATCCGTTCCGGGGGGCCGATTCGGACCTCGGTACCGGGAAAGCGGACGTCACCGGGGAGCGGGCGGGTCACCGCGACGATCGGTCCTGAGTTGGATCCGCTCATGCCGATACGGTAGCCATTCGTGTGCCGGCGGAGCGACGGGAGGTCCGGGGTTGATCAAGCTGCTGACCTGGAACCTGCGTCACGGGGGCGGTGCCCGCCGGATGCCGCTCATTGCCCTCTCGCTCATCGAGCACAACGCCGACGTGGTGGTGCTGACGGAGCACCGCCGCACAACCGGCGGGCAGATCGCGGGAGTCCTGGCCGATGCCGGTTTGGCGCACCAGAAGTGGACCAATCCGCCCGCAGGGAAGAACGGGATCCTCGTCGCCGCCAGGACAGAACTGACCGACCCCCCCGATGCCCGCACCACCCACCGGTGGGTGGAAGTGGGCATTCCCGATCTCGGAATGTCGATGGCGGCGGTCCACGCTCCCCACGAAGACCCGAACGCCACCGCCGGCCAGCGGACATCACGCGCCGAGTTCTTCCGGCTCATGGTGGAGACCGCCCGCCGCCGGGCGGAGGAGCCCTTCATCCTGTTCGGCGACTTCAACGCCGGGCGGCACCACCTGGATGAAGTGGGCGCCACGCTGGGGGGCACCCACGCCCTGGGAACGTTCGCAAGTCTTGGCTACGTCGATGCTTGGAGATCGCTGCACCCGGCCGGGCGGGAGTACACCTGGTACAGCCACACGGGCGGCGGCTTCCGGATCGACCACGCCTTTCTCTCCCGGTCGCTCGCGCCGCGCCTGCTCGATTGCCGGTACTCGCACGCGGAACGCGAGTCCGATCTGTCGGATCACT
>CAZMPE010000279.1:0-4425 GCA_964567955.1 uncultured Phycisphaeraceae bacterium
GGACACGAGGAGCCCGCCGATGGCGAGGCCGAGAGCGCCGAAGAGGAGGTTGTTCTGGCTGTTGAGCGCGCCGACGGCCACGAAGAGCGTGACGGCGACGTAGAACACGCCGGGCACGTGGAAGTGGTACTGGCGGACCGGCCGGCGCTGCGTTGGAGCCCCCTCTGATCGCGCCACCGATCGCCCCCGATCAGTCCGGGCGCCGCGGCGAGTCCGGCCGGCGGCGCATCACGACGAGCACGCGCCCCGACTCGCCGGGGATGCTGACCGCGCCCCGCGCGCTGTCGAAACCGGGCGCTTCGACGATGAACTCGAGCTTGTCTCGGAAGGCGTGCAGGCCCGCGGCGCTGAGCGAGAAGACCCCGTCCGGCCCGGTGATCGCTTCGCCGATGGGACGGGCCTCGCCCGCGCCGCGGATGGCGCGGACCTGGACGGCGGCGCCGGCGAGGCCGGGGCCCGACAGGCGCGCGTCCTCGGCCGTGACAATCGCGACGACGCCCGCTCGACCGTCGATGACCTTGCCCGAAAGAGACTGCGTGCCGGCGCAGCCGCCGAGCGTCAGGGCGGCCAGGCCCGCGGCGATCGCGGCGGTGCATCGGATGGTTGTCATGGTCATGCGCTGCCCTGCATTTCTGTCGGGGTGGGAAGGTCCTTGATCGACGCGAGGCCGAAGACGTCGAGGAACTCCCGGGTCGTTCCGTACAGGATGGGCCGCCCCAGTTCCTCGGCGCGGCCCTTGATGGTCACGAGCCGGCGCTCCATCAGCGAGCGCAGGATCTCGCCGCAGCCGACGCCGCGGATCGCCTCCAGGTGCGCCCGCGTGATGGGCTGCTTGTAGGCGACGATGGCGAGCGTTTCGACGGCGGCGCGGCTGAGGCGCGTGGAGGCGCGGGCGCGGTGGAAGGCGCTGAGGACCGGGGCCATGGCCGGGACCGTCATGATCCGGTAGCCCCCCGCCACCGCCTCGATCCGGAAGGTCCGGCCGGTGGCGGCGTATTCCTCGTTGAGCGTGCGGATCGCGCGGTCGATGTGTTCGGCCGGGTCCGCGACCGTCCGGACGTCGGACGCGGGCGTGTCGTCGTCGGGCGGGGTCGAGAGTCCCAGGACGTCGGCGATGCGGGCGGCCGATTGCGGCTTGTCCGCGGTCATCAGGATGGCCTCGATCGCGCCGGAGATCCGGTCCGGCTCGCCGGCCCGTGGCTCAGGTCTTGCGACGTCCGAGAATGCGCCGCCGGCGGCCCGCTGTTCGTTCATGGCCAGATGCTACACGCCCGGCCGCGTCGGGGCCGCCAGGGACCGAGAATCCGCGGGGTCGCCCGCAATGGGGGTTTTGATTCCGGACGCGGGTTTCGCCGTTCAAGGACGGGGGAGGACGGGTCGATTCATTGCGGAGCGATGCCCGGGGTCACGGAGGCGGCCGGCCATCGCGGGTCCTCCTTCCGCGGCCGGCACGCGCGCGAGAGCTTCACATGCACACCAAGACCATTCTCCTGGCGGACGACGAGGCGCACATCACGTGCGTGGTGTCGGCGAAGCTGCGCGACGCCGGATTCAACGTGGTGACGGCGCGTGACGGGGAAGAAGCCTACGAGCTGGCGCTCCGGGTGAGCCCGTCGCTGGTCGTGACCGACCTGCAGATGCCGCGGATGAGCGGCTTCGAACTGTCGTGCAAGCTCAAGTCCACGCCGTCGACGAGCCGGGTGCCGGTGCTGATGCTGACGGCCCGCGGGTACATCGTCGACGCGTCGGAGATGGGCAAGACGAACATCAAGGCGATGATGTGCAAGCCGTTCAGCGCCCGCGACGTCGTGCGCCGGGTGAACGAGCTGCTCGAGCAGTCCGAGGCGGCGGCGGCGCCGCAAGAGCCGCGCCAGGAGGCCGCATGACCAGCACCCCCGGGCGTGACGCCTCGTACCCCGCGAGCGCCACGCTCCGCGATCGATGCCGCGGGTTCGGGCTGCCGACGTGGCGCCTGGACAGCGCGGGCGAGGTGGTGGACGAGCCCACCGAGGCCGGCCTGACCGGTCTGTGGCTGCGTTCGGCGGAGATCACGCGCCTGGTGCGCAAGGCGTGCCTGTCGTGGACCACCGACCCTTCGCCCCAGCTGACGGCGTTGTTCGACGGGTGCTGGCTGATCCCGCTGCCCGAAAAGCACCGGCGCCGGCGCGCCGGGATCATGGTGGCGATGGCGCTCGGCGAGCGTGCCCTGACGCAGGAGACGTTCAACACGGCCTGCATGTCGGCGCAGCTCGAGCCGTTCGCGTGCCGCTCGACGATCCAGCGGCTGGCCCGCTACACCGAATCATCCACGCGTTCGGTCGCGGCGATGCTGCAGGCGATGTCGTTCGACCTCTCGGACCTGTCGGACTTCCAGACCGCGGTCTCGGGGTTCACCACCGAGCTGACGCAGTCGTACGAGACCATCAGCCTGCTCTACTCGCTCGGCCGGTCGATGCGCGACCTGGACAAGCCCGAGCGGTTCGTCGCCGGCGTCTGCGACCGCGTGCACGAGACACTGCCGTTCTGCTGGCTGGCCGCGGCCTTCGCCGACGACTCGAGCCTCTGCGGCGCCCTGGCGGGCAAGCGGATGTTCCACGGGAGCAACCGGTTCGCCGACAACGAGTTCGAGGAGATCGTCCACCAGGCCCTGGCGCGCACCAGCGCGGGCTCGGGGTGCGAGCTGATCAACGCGGCCGTCGGCTTCGAGGAGATCTCGCAGGTCCTCGTGCAGCCGATCGCCCGCAACGACCGCCCGGCCGGCGTGCTGATGGCGGGCGGCAAGTTCGGAGAAGACCCGCAGGTGAGCAGCTACGACACGCAGCTGCTCGAGGCCGCCGCGGCCTTCATCGGGACGTTCCTGGACAACGCGGGGCTGTACGCCGACCAGCAAACCATGTTCCTGGGCTCGCTCAAGGCGCTGACGGCGTCGATCGACGCCAAGGACCGGTACACGTGCGGTCACAGCGAGCGGGTGGCCCACCTGGCGTCGATCCTCGCACAGCGTTCCGGTTTCGACGAGCGTCAGGCGGAGCGAGTGCACATGTGCGGCCTTCTCCACGACGTCGGCAAGATCGGCGTGCCCGAGTCCGTTCTGTGCAAGCCCGGCAGGCTGACGGATGAGGAGTTCGCCCTGGTTCGTCTCCATCCGGAGATCGGCCACCGGATTCTCAAGGACATCCCGTTGCTCCAGGACATCCTCCCCGGCGTGATGCACCACCACGAGCGTTGGGACGGCAAGGGTTACCCCGCCGGGCTCGCCGGCGAGGACATCCCCATGCTGGGGCGGATCCTCGCGATCGCCGACACGTTCGACGCCATGAGCTCCAACCGGTCGTACCGCCCCGCCATGCCGCGGGAGAAGGTGCTGGCCGAGATCGAGCGCTGCGCCGGCGCTCAGTTCGACCCCGCGCTCGCGGCCCTGTTCACCGGGATCAACCTGCAGCAGTACGACGAGATGGTCGCCCGGCACGCGCAGGAGCTCGTCTCCTACGGGTCGAAGGCCGCGGCCTGACGGGCCGCCCCGGTTTGCCACTCCCCCCACTTTGAGGACGCGAACGAGACCGGCGGCACCGGTTCCGGGGGGATGTTCCGCGCGCCCGCGTCACCGTTGACTCAAGGTTGAGTCAAACCGGACTCTGTTGGCCGCTCCGGCGGCCCGGACCCCGCTGGGCGCCGCCGATCCGGCGCGGCGTGCTTTGGGCGCGAATGGGCACAGGAGTGTGGCATTTGTCACATCGCGGCTTGACATTCGTCACGCTGTCCCGTTATCTTGCGCGCGAGGTTATCGGCGGCCGGTCGGCCCGGCTGTGTGGCTCGCCCGCCCGGCGCCGGCCTCGTTGCTGAAGGGGCAGGCCATGTCGAAGAAATGGATCATCTGCGCGGTCATCCTGTGCGCCGGGGTCGTTGCCGTCGAGGCGAACAAGGCCAAGATCAAGGGACTGACGCCCGCGGGCGTGTACGGGCCGTCGCAGAACCCCGACTGCGACGGGCTGACGAAGCTCATGTACAAGGCGAACCAGCAGGAGAGCAAGGTCCACGTCCACATCCACGGGTTCATCCCGCACGAGATCTACGGCGTGGCGTTGTTCGACGCGGTCAACGGCCAGAGCTTCTCCGACCCCCTGGCCATCACGGCCGACGAGGACGGGGCGGGCAACTACAAGATCGACCTGCCGTCGCTGAACGTCACGAACGGCCCGATGGTCGTCGTGTACGTCTGGGACGGCAACTTCGACCCGGACGCCATCGCGCTGATCACCGACGAGGAACTGCGGGCGTTCGGCACGGCGGCGCCGTAACGCGAACCGATCGGGCAACTCCGCGACGGGGCGCGATCGGGATCGCGCCCCGTTCTGTTCCGTCAAGGCAGGATCACCTGCCTGTACGTCCCGGGGACGACCACCATCCGGTTGTTCTCGGTGTAGC
>CAZMPE010000280.1:0-4424 GCA_964567955.1 uncultured Phycisphaeraceae bacterium
GTACGAGGACATTGGTCTGGATTGTCTGGAAAAGCACGGCACGCTTCTGCCGGACAAGACGATCCAGAGCATCGCGAAAAACAAGGTGGCCCTCAAAGGCCCGACGACCACGCCCATCGGGACGGGACACAAGAGCGCCAACGTGACGCTGCGCAAGCTGTTCGATCTCTACGCGAACGTACGGCCGGTGCGACTGATTCCCGCGCTGAAGCGGCCCTGGGACAAGTTAGACATTATCAACTTTCGCGAAAACACGGAAGATTCCTATGCCGCCATCGAACACATGGTATCCGACGAAGTCGCGCAATGTTTGAAGGTCATTACCTGGCCCGGCTCCTATCGCATCGCGGACTTCGCTCTCAAGTGGGCCAGAGAGCATGGAAGGAAAAAAGTGTTCTGCGTGCACAAGGCCAACATCATGAAGATGACGGACGGCCTGTTTCTCGATCGGTTCCGCGCGGTGGCCGGGGAGTTCCCGGACATCCAGACCGCGGACATGATCATCGACGCGCTGTGCATGAACATGGTGATGCGGCCGCAGCTCTTCGAGATGGTGGTGCTGACGAACCTGCAGGGCGACATCGTGTCGGACCTGGCGGCGGGCCTGATCGGCGGGCTGGGGTTCGCGCCGAGCGCGAACATCGGCGACGACATCAGCATCTTCGAGGCGGTGCACGGCACGGCGCCGGACATCGCGGGCAAGGGTGTCGCGAACCCGACGGCGCTGATCCTGTCGGGGGTGATGTTGCTGCGGCACATCGGGCTGCTGCGCCAGGCGGCGACGATCGAGAACGCGGTGCTGCGGGCGCTGGAGAGCGGCGTGCGGACGGGGGACTTCGGCGACACGTCGCTGCCGGCGCTCTCGACGAGGGAGTTCATCAAGGGGATCGCGGACCGGCTGGGGGAGAGCCCGCGGACGGTGGCGGCGTCGCCGGTGCCCGCGGGGGCGAGCCCGACGCTGCGTCTGAAGGAGCGTCCGAAGGCGAACCGGCGGCTGCAGACCCTGGCGGTGGAGGCGACGCGGGTCGCCGGGTGCGACATCGACATCGAGACGGAGCTGACGGCGGGGCAGATCGCCGAGAAGGCAAGGGCGGCGTGCGAGGGGACGGCGTTCGCCCTGACCAACATCAGCAACCGGGGGACGCAGGTCTGGCCGACGGGGTCGGTGTACACCGAGTGCGTCGATTCGTTCCGGGTGCGGTTCGAGACCAAGCCGGGGGCGGAGTCGGAACAGGGGGCGGCGATCGCCCTGGCCGAGCGGATGGGCGGTGCGTTCACGGTCGGCGGGTTCGAGGTGCTCCGGTCCTTCGACGGGCAGAGGGGCTATTCGCTGGCCCAGGGCCAGTAGCGGGTTTTCGGACCCGTGTTCGCGCTCCTCGAACGTAACAGACCGCGGGCGCGGTGCGTACCAACAATGCAAGGGACCGGCTGTTTCGCGGGCCGAACCGCCCCCTGCGGAAGGACACTTCATGAAGGCGACGTTTTTCCTGGTCTTGGCCGCGGCGGGCGCGGTCGTCTGCCCCGCGACGGCGGGACCGCTGAACAAGAACCTCATACCCGCGGACGCGAAGTGGGTGATGCACCTGGACGCGGACGCGTGCCATGCGTCGACGCTGGGCCGGCACATCATCGCGCAGCGGGACAATCCGGCCTTTCGCGGCTTCGACGAGGTGAAGCGCGAGATGGGGATCGATCTGCTGACGGACCTGCACGGCGTGACGGTGTTCGGCGGCTCGAATGATCCGGAGAACGCGGTGCTGCTGCTGGTGACGTCGGCGGTCGTGGACGACGTGGTCCGCAAGCATCTGGAGACGGGGAAGGGACTTTCGACGATCGAGACGGATCTGGGTCCGGTGCTCACCTGGACGCACGACGACAAGACCGGCTACGGGCAGGTTCGGCGTGGGACCAACGAATCGGAGCGGTACGTCTTCCTGACCGGGGACAAGGACCGGTTGCTCAACTCGATCCGCGTGGCGACCGGCGACGGAGCGAACGCGGCGTCGAGCGGCACGCTGCCCGGATCGCCGAGCGCCGGTTCGATCCTGTACTTCGACGCGCCCGACGTGGCCGGGATGATCCCGGAGCATTTCGGGAAGGGGCCCGGCGCGTTCTTCTCGAAGGTGACCGGCGTGCGATTCGACATGGGCGAGTCGGACGGGGACCTCTTCGCCGAGATGGTGTGCTCAACCGGGGCCTCCGAGGACGCGAACAACATCCTGCAGGCGGGGCAGGGGTTCATCGCGCTCGGGAAGTTGCTGGGCCGGGGCGAGCCGGAGGCGGCGGAGTTCGTCAAGCTGCTCGACCTGTTCGAGATGACGGCGCAGGAGAAGCAGGTGCGGGTGAGCTGCCGGTACAGCGCGGCGAAGATGGTGCAGATGATCGAGCAGGACCAGGCCCGTTCACGCAAGGACGCCCCCCAGACCGGAGAAGTGCGATAACGAAGCGAGCGGACCAGCGGGCAGGAGCGCCGGCGGCCTCGGGGGGGACACGGTCCCACGAGGACTTGGCCGCACGCGCCCGGCTCGGTTCGTCGGCGTGCTTCGGTGAACTGGTCGTGCGATTCCGCGAGCGGCTGTACAACTTTCTGCTGCGCCGGGTGGGATCTCCGGCGGACGCCGAAGACCTGACGCAGGATGCGTTCGTCCGGGCGTGGGAGCGCATCTCGACGTACAAGCCGGGGATGACCTTTTCCACCTGGCTGTTCACGATCGCGCTGCGCCAGGCCGCGGCCGAGTACCGCCGGCGGCGGCCGACCGCCGCGCTGGGCGTCGAGCACCACGGGAGCGGTCGCGAGGAGGACCCGGCGGACGGCACGGCGGACCGTGAAGAAGCGCGCCGGGTATGGGCGATGGCGGACGAGGTGCTGACGCCGGACCAGCGTTCGGCCGTATGGCTGCGCTACGCCGAGGGCATGAGCGTGTGTGACATCGCGTCGGTGATGAGGCGTTCGCACGTCGGCGTGCGGGTGTTGCTGTTCCGGGCGCGAGAGCGACTGGCGCGGGGGATGGAGACAGAGTCGTCGGAACCGGTTACCGTGGAGTCCCCGGCCGCGCGGCCGGCGCTGGCCCGGAGCGGGTCGGTCGGAGGTGTCTTGTGATCTTGAACTGGTATTCGAAGCGTGCGATCTCGCGGTGCATCGACGAGGGGCGGCCGCTGCCCGATCGTCTGGCACGCCGCGTGAAGAGTTCGCCGGAGCTGGGCCGGTTCTATGCGCGGATGCGGGATGTGGACGCGGCGTTGTCGGGGTCGGCGCCCATGGTGGCCGCGCCTTCGCGGCTGGACGATCGGATCCGCGAGGCGCTGCTGTCGGCGCCGGAGCCCGGGGCATCGGTTCGTTCGTGGGCGCGCCTGACGGCCGGGCTGGCCCTGTGCGGCATGGCTCTGGCGGGCGTGGTCGTCGGGGTTCGCCTGATGCAGGGTCCGGTCGTGCCGGAACGGACGATCGCGGTCGAGCCTTCCGGCGGGCCGACCGCCGAGACGCTCACCCGCGCGATCAACGACCTGCCGCGGCTGCCGGGCCGGACGCTGATGACGTCGGTGGAGGCCCCGCTGCGTGCGGAGGCGCGCCTGTTCGTTGAGGACGCGAGGCGTGCGGCGGACACGGTGATTGCGCGTCTGCCGCTGCCGCCGCTGGGCCGTCCGTGAGGATCAGCGTCCTTCGGGGCGTTTGAGCCGCTGGATGCCCTTGGGCGTTTCGACGAGTACCTCGTCGGCCTCGTTGAGGAAGATGCCGTGGTCGACGACGCCGGCGATGTCGTTGACCGCGCAGGCGAGTTCCTCGACGTCGCGGTCCTCGAGCGTGACATCGACCACGAGGTTGCCGTTGTCCGTGAGGAAGAGGTGGCCGTCGAGGGTGCGACGGACGACACCGTGCAGGCCGATGTCGCGCAGGCGTGCGCGCACGGAGGAAAGCCCGAAGGCGAGGACGGCGATGCCGAGCGTCGTGCGCTGGCCGAGGCGATCGACGAGCTTGGACTCATCGACGATGTAGACCCGTCGGTCGGCCGAGTGGGCGAGGATGCGTTCGCGGGTCATGGCGCCGCCGGCGCCCTTGAGCATGCGGAGCTGGGGGTCGACCTCGTCGGCGCCGTCGAACAGATAGTTGACGCGTTCGATCATCGCGAAGTCGACGAGCTTGAGGCCGTGGTAGCGGGCGAGTGTCTCGGTGGCGTGGCTTGAGGGCACGCAGCGGATGTCCAGCCCTTCTTCCTTGATGCGTTCGGCGAGGGCCACGATGCCGCGGGAAGCGGTGCGCCCGGTGCCCAGCCCGACGGTCATCCCTGACTTGATTTCGGCGATGGCGGCCTCTGCCAACGCGTCGGCTGTTTTGCTTTCACTCAAAGCGAATCCCCTGTGCCAAGGTGAACCCTGCTCCGGCGTTGATGGTAGCCGTCTGGCGGCGCATGTACGCCTTCCAGGAG
>CAZMPE010000281.1:0-2526 GCA_964567955.1 uncultured Phycisphaeraceae bacterium
GCCCGGGAGCCGACGCCGATCGCTCTCCGACAATCCTCCGACGTGTTGATCGGGCCTGTCGCCCTGGGGCTGCTGCACGCGATCCTCATGGGCTTTGCGTTCCCACCCTTCGGGTTGTGGCCGCTGGTGCTGGTCGCGCCGCTGCCGCTGGTGTGGGCGTCGCGGGGGAGCCGCGGCGTGGTGCGGCCGCTGCTGGTGGGTCTCGGCGTCCTGCCGCTGTGGCTCTACGAGATGCAATGGGTGCTGGACGTCTCGGCGTTTGGTTACGTGCCGATGTCGATGATCCTGGCGCTGTTTGCGGCGGCGTTCGTGGGGTTTGTCGCGCGGCTGGGGCGCGCGTTTCCTCGGGCACCGCTGGCGGTTCTGGCCGCGATCGTCTGGACGGGGATCGAGGTTTTCAGGGGTGAAGTGGCGTGCACGGGGTATCCGTGGTTGCTGCTCGCGCACCCGGTGATTGATGCCCCGTGGCTGGCGGCGCCGGCGGTGGTGGGCGGCGTCTACCTCGTGTCGTTTCTGGTCTGCGCCTGCGCGGGCGGGGCGGCGGACCTGATCTGGTCGTCGGGGCGTCGGTGGGCGCCCATGGTCGGCGCGCTCGGGGTGACGGGGCTGCTGATCGTCGGCGCGGAGGTTGGAGGAACCAGCGTGGTGGGGGAGCCGCGGTCGATCCGGATCGCGGTCGTGCAGACGAATCTGCCGCAGGACAACAAGCTGGTGTGGACGCTCGAGCAGCGTGAGAAGGACTGGCTGGGTTTTGTGGCGCTCGTTCGCGACGCGGCGGCGACGGGGCCGGACCTGATCGTGCTGCCCGAGACGATGTTCCCGGGCGGGATTCTGCTGATCGGGACGGGCGGGCGGCCGGTCTCGTTCATCACGGCGCGCTCGGAGTCGGGGCCGTCCGTCGCCATTTCGACGACGCACTTCGCGGATGCGCTGGTCGCGCTGCAGGCGGAGGTCGGCATCCCGATCATGATCGGCGCGGTCGGTGTCGAGGGCGTGCGCGTGGTCGGGCGGGATGAGGCGGACTACGAGATCGTCGAGATCGACCACCGGTACAACAGCGTGTTTCTGGTGAAGGGCGGTGCGGTCGCTTCGGAGCGGTACGACAAGATCTCGCTGACGCCGTTCGGCGAAGTGATCCCGTATGTCTCCGCGTGGCCGTGGCTGCAACGGCAGTTGCTGGCCGTCGCGGCGAGCGGGATGGCGTTCGACCTGTCCGCGGGGATCCGGCCGGTCACGTTCGCGGTCGGGCCGGGCGGGACGCGGATCGGCACGCCGATCTGCTTCGAGGCGGTGAAGGCGGGGACGTGCCGGAGGTTCGTCCGGCGGGCCTCGTCGCCCGCGGATGTCCTGATCAACCTGACGAACGACGGCTGGTTCGGGTCGTTTGATGCGGCCCGGCGGCAGCACCTGCAGATCGCCCGCTGGCGGGCTCTTGAACTCGGCGTGCCGGTGGTGCGGGCGGCGAATACCGGGGTCTCGACGTTTATCGACGAGACGGGGCGGGTCGACAAGACCGGGGTTGAGTCCGACCCATCCGGGGCGCGGGTCGAGGGCGTCCTGGCGCATACCGTGCGGTATTCCGCGGGCTCCACGATCTACGGTCGGATCGGAGACGTAGTCGGGTGGGGGGCCCTCTGGGGCCTGCTGGGGATGCTGCTCTGGTCGGTCGTGCAAGCCGCGCGCCGCAACGGGCCGAAGTAGTGGACGGACGGGGCGGACGAAGCCCGCGGCAAGGAGCCTGGCCATGGTGAAGTCTTGGAGAACGGTGGGGCGGGGTACGGCGTGCGCGACGTTGATCGGTCTGGCCGGGCTTTCTCTGATCGCCGGGTGCGCCTCCGGGCGTGCCAAGCCGGCCGACGGGGGCCGGACGCCGACCGTCGGGAACTCTCCGGGCGCGGCGACGGTCGCGGACGCCGGAGCGCGGGCGCGGTTCGCCGATCCGGTCGCCGTGTCGGCCGTCCGCGAGCGGGCGCTCGATCAGTTGATCGCGCTGGGTTCGAGCGAGGTCGCGCAGGTGCGGGCGAACGTTCTTGAGGCGCTGGGCACGCTGACGGGCCGCGCGGAGCCGCTGATCGCGCTCGGGCTCAAGGACCCGAACGCCGGGGTGCGATCGGTCGCGGCGATGATGGTGGGGCGGCTCTCGCTCTTCCAGTTTGCGCCGGCGGTGCAGGGGCTTGTCAACGATTCGTCGCCGTATGTGAGGATTTCGGCGTTGTTCGCGCTCGCCAAGACGTCGAACGGCGTGGACCTGACGCCCCTCGCCGGGTACCTGATCAACGATTCGTCGTTGCGGGTGCGGGCGCACGCGGCGTTCGTGCTGGGGGAACTGGGGAACAGGTCCGCGTTGCCGATGCTGCGGCGTGCGGCGCGATCGTCGGTGCCGCGGGGGTTCGACGCCGAGGGCCGGCTGCTGAGCCTGCAGCTGGCCGAGGCCATGCTCAAACTTGGGGATTCGGAGCAGCTCGAGCCGCTTCGTGCCGCGCTCTATCCCTCGCGCCCGGAAGACCTCGAGGGGACGGCCCTGGC
>CAZMPE010000281.1:2536-4418 GCA_964567955.1 uncultured Phycisphaeraceae bacterium
CGGTCAGGCTCGCGACCGCGGCGCGATCGACGAGTTGATCTATCTCGTGGAGGCGAAGGACGAGGCGGGCAACCCGATGCCCGCGGAAGTCCGCCTGGCGGCGGCGGCGGCCCTTGCCCGGCTCGGGCAGACCGCCGGGGGGTACATCGCGGATCAGTTCTGGCAGCACGAGTCGCCGGCGCTGCGGGGGCAGGCCGCGTTCGTGTACGGGGAGATCGGTCTTCGCGAGTACCTGCCGAGGGTTGAGGCGTTGCTGGCGGATCCGTCGGAGATGGTGCGGGTTGCGGCGGCGGCGGCTGTCCTGAAGCTGGCCATGCGGCAGTCCTCCCGGGCCGGAGTGCCGTTGAACTGAATCCTCTTTGGCGCGGCCTCCTGGCGGGATAATCGGACAGATTGATATGGTTTGTGGCGCGCGGCTGTTTGACACTGCGACCGGCTATGCTGTATCACTGCGGGCCGTCCGCGACCCCGGGCCGTGGCCGATGGTCCGGGCTTGTGGTATAAGTACCGGCCCCCCGCCCGCCGGGGAGCCGGGGATCACGCGGAGCTTGACAGGAACCAACCACGCGGCGGGACAATCCGGCGAGTACCCCCTTCGCCGACCCGCCCACCATCGCGCAGGAGTTGATCGTGCACACCGTCACCAAGGTTCTCGTTGTCTTTGCGGCTCTCTTGTGCGTCCTCCTCGCGGCGCTCACCATGGCGTACTCGGTCAACGCCGACCGGATCGTGGCTGACCACATGGCCCAGGTGGACCAGCGGATCGCGACCGAGACGGCGTCGAAGGACGCGCAGTCGACGTGGCGGATCGAGCAGGCGAGCCTGAACCAGCAGCTCGAGGCGCTGAGCACGGCGCTGGCTGCCCGAGACGGCGTGATCCGCAAGCTCGAGGGCGAGCGGGCCGAGCTGGTTCGGTCGGTCCGGGCGGCGGAGGCGGCACGCGACGCGGTTGTGCAGAAGATTGACCAGCTCGCGGCGACGACGGACACGCAGGCGAAGCTGATCGAGAACCTGAGCACCGAGGTCACGACGCTCCGGAACAACGAGCTGACCTACCGGCGCGAGGCGATCCAGTACACCGACCGCATCAATGACCTGGAGAGCCAGGGCGAGGTGCTGGCCCAGAACGTTCGGGCGCTCACGGAGCAGCTTGAGGAAGCCCGGCTGGCCCTCGAGAAGGCCGCGACGGGGATCGCCGCGGGCGGCGACACGACGCCGCGGCCGCCGACGGTTCCGGTGCGCGGGCGTGTGCTCAAGACGAGCCCGGACCCGACGGGCGGGGTTCTGGCGCAGATCGATCTTGGTTCGAACGATCAGATCAAGAAGAACATGAAGCTGCTGGTCATCCGGGGCGAGCAGTTCATCGGGAACCTGGTGATCCTGGAGACGGACCTGAAGGTGTCGGTCGGGCGTGTGGACACGCTCGGGCGGAACGTGGAGGTTCGGGCCGACGACGAGGTGTTGAGTTCGTTCCGCTGATCTGAAGGAAGGGTTGGCGAGCGGGAGCACCCCGCGAGCCCGAGCCAGCGAGGATCGCCGATGAGCCAGTTTGGAATGCAGATGCCGGGCGGACGGGTGAAGCGTTCGGCGCCGATGAACATCTATACGGGGCTGCTTTTCGCGGCCGTGGTCGCGCTTGGTGTCGCGTGCGGGTTCATGTACATCGCGGCCACCAAGGTGGGGGTGGGCGGGAACCCGTTCGAGATCCAGAAGGCCGGCGCGATCAAGCTCGCGGCCGGGCGATAGGTCCGGATCTCGGCGTGCTTGACTGGCGGGGTCGCGCCGATACATTTCTGCTTGTGCGTCACGCCCCGGCGTGGCGTTCCGATTCGCGATTGGGGCGGTAGCTCAATTGGTTAGAGTACCGGACTGTCGATCCGGT
>CAZMPE010000282.1:0-4406 GCA_964567955.1 uncultured Phycisphaeraceae bacterium
AGATCATCGGCGACGTGAACATCGGGGTGGCGAACGCGCTGCCCGAGGAGCGCGGCGGGGGGCTTGTGGTGGCGACGCTGCGGAACGCCGACCGGCTGGGGCTGCGGCTGATCTCGAACCAGAGCAAGGCGCTGGCGGAGAAGGCGCGGACGAAGGGGCTGACGCCCGAGGAGATGGCGGACAGCACGTTCACCATCAGCAACCTGGGCATGTTCGGCGTCGATCACTTCACGGCGATCATCAACCCGCCGAACGCGGCGATCCTCGCGGTGGGCGCGGCGGTGCCCAAGCCGGTGGTGCGCGATGGGGCGCTGGCGGTCGGGCACGTCATGTCGATGACGATGTCGAGCGACCACCGGATCGTGGACGGGGCGATGGCCGCGGCGTACCTGGCGACGGTGAAGCAGATGCTGGAGAAGCCGGCGACGCTGCTGGTCTAGGGGAAGTGGGTCCGCGTGGCGCGAAGGTTGTTTGTCGGGTTCGTGCTGTGTTCGATCGCCGCGCTGGCGTGCTGGCTTTTCTTGCCGCGGCTGGGAATCCACGCGCCGTGGTTCGTGCCCTTGCTGGCGTACGTGCCGATGGTGATTGCGATCCTGCTGATGCCGGCGGAGGAGGAGGACGAGGAGGAGGAGGAGGAAGAGTTATGAGGCGCGGCGGCCGGCGCGCATGCGGAGGGCGCCGGCGGCGAGCAGGATCACGCCGATGATCGCCTTGGCGAGGCCGAGGCGGCGGTCGCCCGGGAGCGGGTAGAGGATCGCGAGAACGGACGCGAAGACGAGGAGTGCGGCGCCGCTGACGAGCGTCCCCCACCGTTCGGGGACCAGGGCGGAAAAGAAGAAGACCGCGGCGAGCCCGGCGGCGATGACGTCGCTGATGAACCCGAAGTACCAGAGCGCGCCGATGATGGCGAGTTCGACGGCGGCGAGCCCGAGCCGATCGGTGAGCCTGGATCCGGGGGCGGCCATGCCGGGAGCGTATCAGACGGCGGCGGGGACGAGGTTGAGGGCGCGCAGGCGGCCCATGGCCTCGGCGATGCGGTCGGCCTCGACGGTCAGGGCGAGGCGGAACCAGTTGCGCCCGTGCTCGCCGAAGCCGGCGCCGGGGACGAGGACGACGTCGGCCTTGTCGAGCGCGGCGGCGCAGAAGGTCATGGAGTCCATGATCGCGCCGGAGCCGGCGCCGGGCTTGTGCTCGATCATCGGGCAGCGGGCCCAGACGAAGAAGCCTGCCTTCGGGCTGTCGGTGTGGCAGCCGGCCTCGCGCAGGCCGCGGACCGCGGCGTCGCGCCGGGCGCGGTAGAGCCGTCGCATGTCCTCCGTGGAGGGGTCGTCGTAGCGGCGGAGGGCGAGCGCGCCGGCGGCCTGGATAGCGTTGAAGGTGCCGCTGTCCACATTGCTCTTGATGGCCTGCAGGGCGGCGATGATCTTCTCGTGCCCGACGGCGAAGCCGATGCGCCAGCCGGTCATGTTGAAGGTCTTGGAGAGGGAGTGGAACTCGACGCCGAGGGTGGAGCCGATGTCGGCGTTGCGGGCCTGCCAGAGGCTGGCGGGCTTTTCGTCGAAGTAGAGCTCGGAATAGGCGAGATCGGAGGCGACGATGACGCTGCGCGGGGCGGACCACTCGATCATCCGCTCGTAGAAGGCGGCGTCGGAACTGGCCGCGGTCGGGTTGCTGGGGTAGTTGAGCCAGAGGAGGCGGGCGCCCTTGACCTGATCGGGCGGGAGGGCCTCCGGGCGGGGGTGCCAGCCGGTCTCGTGGAGCAGGGGGATCTTCACGACCCGGCAGCCGGCGAGGGCGGCGCCGATCTCGTAGACGGGATAGGCGGGGTCGGGCACGATGACGCCGTCGCCGGGATTGGTGACGGCCCAGGGCAGGTGGGCGATGCCGTCCTTGCTGCCGAGGAGCGCCACGATGTGGCGCATCGGGTCGACCCGGACGCCGAAGCGGCGGAACATGAACTCCGCCGCGGCCTCGCGGAAGACCTTGAGCCCCCCTCCGACGGCGGGGTACTGCTGGTTGACGAGGTCGCGCATGGCGCGGTTCATCTCTTCGACGATGAATGCGGGGGTGGGCTTGTCGGGGTCCCCGACGCCGAGGTTGATGACGTCGGCGCCCGCTGCGATCTTCTCCCGCTTTTTGCGGTCGATCTCGTCGAAGAGGAACGGCGGGAGGGCCTTGAGACGCTGGGAGCGGACGTCGGTCATATGGGGCGATCGTAGTCGGTCCATCCGCATTCGGAGCGAGATCGGGCGTTCGCTGATCGGTCGATCGGGGGCGCGGACTCGGTCGGGCCGTGCGCCCGGCATGGACCGGCGGAGCGTCACCGGGCGGAGCGCGTGATCTCGGATCGGCCGCGGCGTCGAGCGCCGGGCGCGGTCCGGCCGGCCCGGTCGCGGCATGCTGCATATCGGGATATACTTCTCCAGCATAGCGGCCCGGTCCGAACCGGTGCGGTGTCTCCGGTCGAGTCGGGGCGCAATAAGGAGATCCGTCGATGACCAGGCATGGCCTCATTCCGTTGCTCACGCTGATGGCGGGCGCCCCGTGCGCCCTGGCCCAGACCGATGCGTCGCGCGCGTACGCCGCGGATCTGCTGGCGGACGCGGACGGGCGGACGAGCACACTCAGCGCGGCGCCGTCCACGGTCGAGTGGGGCGGCGTCGTGCAGTTCCGCTACGTGTACAACTCACGCGACGGGGTGGCCGGCGGCGACGACACCGCGGTCGGGTTTCAGAACTCGCGCACGACGCTGTGGGCCACCGGCACGGTCGGCGAGGACTGGATCTACCGCGTGCAGGGGAACTTCGAGCGAGAGGGCGGGGCGTTCATCCTCGAGGACGCCTTCTTCGCGAACAAGATCGATGAGAACTGGCTGGTCGGGGCGGGGCAGCTGTACTTCCCCGTGCTGTGGGAGGATTACGTGGACCGGTGGCACCAGCTGGCGGCGGATGTCTCGGTGCTCGACGCCACCTTCCGTCCGGGGCGGGTGCAGGGGGCGTTCTTCCACTACTCGGGGGATTCGTTCCGCGCCTGGGGCGCTGTGCACGACGGCGCCGGGTCGGTGAACTCGGACTTCACGAGCATGAGCGAATCGGACGTCGCGGTCACGGGGCGGGCCGAGTACATGTGGGCGGGTGAGTGGGCGCGGTTCAATGACTTCACGTCGTTCCGGGGTTCGGACTTCGCCGGAAAGGTCGGCGCGTGCCTGCACTGGGAGACGGGCGGCGAGACCTTCGCGACGCCCGATCGCGACCTGGTGCTGGGCACGATCGATGCGGCGCTGGAAGGCGACGGATGGAACGCGTTCGGCGCGTTCGTGTGGGTGGCCGTGGATCCCGCCATGGGCATGAGCACGGACGACTACGGGTTCCTCGCGCAGGCGGGCGTCTTTCTGAGCGATTCGACCGAGTTCTTCGGACGTTACGACGTGGTGCTGCCCGACGACGATCGAGCGGGCGACCCCAACTCCTTCAGCACGGTCACGGTCGGGCTGAATCATTACTTCCTGCCCGAGAGCCACGCGGCGAAGCTGACGCTGGACACGCAGTTCTTCCTCGACGAGCAGGCGACGAGCATCGTGCCGCCGAACTCGCAGATCGGGCTGCTGTCGGACGGCTCTGGCGACCAGTTCGTCGTCCGGCTGCAGATGCAGATTGTGTTCTGAACCCGCAGGTCCCTTCTCGGCCCGCCCCGCGCTTGTTCGACCGGGGCGGGCCCTTTTCTGCGCGGGTGGGGTCTTCCCGTCATCAGGATTCGAGACGGCCCGGGGCAGGGGCGATGCCTCCGCTGTTTCCCGGCAGCGCCACGATAGGGCGCATCGGGTCGACCCTGAAGCCCATGCCCCGGGGGCGGGCTTGTCGGGGTCCCCGCCGGACGCGGCTGATGACGTCGGCACCCGCGGCGATCTTCGCCCGCCATTTTCGGTCGATCTCGACGAAGTGGAGGGGCGCGAGGGCTTTGACGCGCGGGGAACGGACGCCGTTGAAGCGGGGCGATCGTGGTCGGCCCCTTAGGCTCGCGGGGAGCGCTCACCTGTTGGTCCGGGTCTTGCCCCTGCCGCACTCCAACCTGCATTTGTGGCTTGTACCGGCGCGACAACTCGATAGACTGCGTCGCGCGTTCGTGTGTCGTCTCGTTTTTGTTCTTCCTGGAGAGGGTTGTCATGCGAAACTCACTACTGACATTTGGCGCGGCGTGCCTTTTCTTGGCCCCGTGCGGGGCGATGGCGCAGGTCACGATCAACTTCGATGTCTACCCGGGGCCGGACGGCCAACTCGGCACGCCGGACGATATCCCGATTGTCGCGCCGACGACCTTCGCCGCGCAGCCGCTGCAGTTGACGAACCAGTTCGAGACGATGGGCGTGCGGTTCACCACGCCCGTCGTGAACGACAAGAATGAGATCC
>CAZMPE010000283.1:0-4387 GCA_964567955.1 uncultured Phycisphaeraceae bacterium
CGGGCATCAGTTTTTTCGCCCATTCGAACTCGCCCGCGGCTTCGTACAGCTCGCCGCGGCGCATGTGGAGCACGCCCAGGTTGTTGTGGGCGGGTCCGTGGAAGAGGTCGGCGGTGAGGGCGTCGCGGAAGAGCCGCTCGGCGCTGGCCGGGTCGGACTCCATGATCCTCGAGGCCTCGGCGTTGAGGCGGTCGGCTTCTCGCGTGTTGCGGGCGCCCTCGGTGACGGCCTGGTACGGCGCGGGGCGGCGTGCGGCGCAGCCGGGCCCGAGCATCAGGAGGATCAGGGCTGTCCAGGCCAGAACTCGGATCATCGTGGATCTCCGGTCTTGGCGTCGGCTGTGACGCACTCGAGTCCGATCACCGCGCGCAAAGGGACATCTCCGCCGCCCGTCGGCGCGGCGCCCGGCGTGAGGTCGATGCTCATCACGATCCAGGCGGGCTCCGCGCGGGACCAGGCGTCGAGGAAGCGGCCGAGTTGCGGAAGCGTGACGCCGCCGAGTGTCGCGGTTGCTCTCTGCACTCTCAGGCCGGCGCGGGGGTCGCGGCGCGCGGGCTCGGCGCCGAAGCCGGCGAGGTTGGCTGGGCCGAGGCCGGCGGACGTGAGCGCGGCCGTCACGCGTGCTGCGAGTTCCGATGCGGGGCGGGGCGGCTCGCCACGCGAGGGGATCGTCGCCCGTACGCGGGCAATGTCCTGTGCCAGGGCATGCTGATGGGCGAGGCTGCGGAGCGAGGATCGCAGCGCATCGCTCGCCGCGTGCGCCGCACGGCCGCTCCAGACGAGGACCGTCGCGGATGCGAGCGTGCAGGCGAGCCACAGGGCGGCGGTCCTGGCGTTCATGGTGTCGGCTCCTCGCGGGGGCGGAGGCGGAGCGTGACGCGGGTGACCTTGTCGTTCGTGTTGAGGCGCGGTTCGTCGATCTCCCAGCCCGCCGGCGGGCGGATCGCGCCGATGAACGCCGTCGGATCGCCCTCGACCGTGAGCGAGAGCGTGGCGCCGGACTGACCGATGGCGATCGATTGCGTCGTGGCGTGCGCTTCGGCGGGCCAGCCGGCGAGGACCGAGGCGAGGTCCGCGGCGGCGTTGATGGAGGACCGGGCGGGTCGTGCGGCGGCGAGTTCCTTGAGACGGACGAGTTCTGTCTGTGGATCGCCGCCGTCGGGGAGGACGATCGCGGATGCCGCGGCGGCGGCGTCGGTCGTGGCTTTGGATTCGGTCCTCCAAGCCTCGGCGCGGCGGGCCAGGCCGACAGCGAGGATCGCGGCGCAGGCGAGGAGCGTGAGGGAGGCGAGCGCGTGGATTCGGGCGCGCGTGCGTCTCACCGGGCGCGGCTCGCGCGGGCCGACGAGGATGTTGAATGACTCGGGATCGCAGCGCCCGGCCGCGAAATCGGGCAGATGCGAAGGCCTGAGCGTGAGCGTGGCGGAGTCGAGTTCGTCGAGGTCGGAACGCCTGGGCGCGCAGACGAGCAGTCCGCCGCCGGACATGGGCGCGGCCACGGGGAAGAGGACTTCAACAGGGAGCGGCAGTTCTTCGTCAAGGGCGGCGAGCAGCCCTTCGGGGATCGGGCCGCGGCCGGACCAGCCGGGATCATCGAGGACGGCCCAGTAGAAGCGGCTGGGCTCCCACTGTGCGTGCTGGAATGCTGCGCGGGTCATGGTCGCTCCCCCGTCCCCCCCGCGCTGGCCAGCGAGAGCGTGCGGACGCCGAATGCGTCCTTGAGGTCGACTCGATCGGCCGTGACGGTTTCGACTGTCCGTCCGCCGATCGTTTCGCCCGAAGAGACGACGAAGAGCCGATCCGAGTCCGGGTCGTAGAGCGCGGCTCGGAGTGCTCCGCCGTCGCGGACGATCGCGAGCAACTGGAGCCGGAGCGGCGGCGGAGGCGGCGGCGCGGGAGCTTTCACCGCCGGCGCCGCGGCGATCCAGACCGGGGCGCGGAAGGCGTCGAGGTCGAGGGCGGCCCGGGGTGAATCAGTGGTCGGCGGCACTTCGTACGGCGCGGCGTCAATCGTGCGGGCCGGGAGCGGCCAGAAAGCCCATGCCGCGCAAGAAAGGACGGCCGCGGCGCAGGCGGTCGGCAACCAGCGCGGCAATCGGGTGCGGCCGGCGAAGGGGGTGGGCGGAGGATGGGGGCCGGCGATCACGCGTCCTCCTCCACGGCGTCGATGACGCGGACAGCCTCGTCGAGTGTTGTGATCCCTTCGATGGCGAGCCGGCGACCCTCTTCGAGCAGTGTGACCATGCCGGCGCGGCGCGCGGCGGCCTTGAGCGGCGCCGTTGGCGTGCGCGCGCCGATCATCTCTCGCAGCTCGTCGTTGACGGCGAGGAGCTCGAAGACCGCGGTGCGGCCGCGGTAGCCTGTGGAGAGGCATTCGGCGCAGCCGCGGCCGGCGCACGGGGCATGCACGCGCCGGACGAGGCGCTGAGCGAGGACGGCGGAGAGAGAGCTGGCGACGAGGAAGGGCTCGACGCCGAGGTCGATGAGTCGTGCGACGGCGCTGGCGGCGTCGTTGGTGTGGAGGGTGGAGAGGACGAGGTGGCCGGTGAGCGAGGCCTGCACGGCGATGCGTGCCGTTTCCTGATCGCGGATCTCGCCCACCATGATGACGTCCGGGTCCTGGCGCAGGATGTGGCGCAGGCCGGAGGCGAACGTGACGTTCTTCTTCGGGTCGACCTGGGTCTGGCTGACGGCGAGGCCGGCGCCGGAGAGGTCGTACTCGACCGGGTCCTCGACGGTCAGCATGTTGAGTTCGCAACCGCGCGCGAGGCCGCCGGCGTTCGTGGCGCTGATCCAGGCCAGCGTGGCGTAGAGGGTCGTCGTCTTTCCCGATCCGGTGGGGCCGGTGGAGAGGACGATGCCGCTGGTGCGTGTGAGGCGCGAGAGGTATTCCTGTTCGAGCGCGGGCGGCATGCCGAGACCGGCGAGGTTGAGGAGTTCCGCCGAGCGCGCGGGGTCGAGGAGCCGGATGACGACGCGTTCGCCGTAGGTGCTGGGGAGCGTGCCGATGCGGAGGTCGACGCGCCGGCCCGACTGCTCGCCCGAGGCGCCGCCGATGGTGACGGTCGCGCGTCCGTCCTGCGGGGCGCGCTGCTCGGCGACGTCGAGGCGGGCCATGATCTTCACACGGCTGACCACCGCGGCGGCGATGGAGGCCGGCAGCTCGCGCACGGTGTGGAGAACACCGTCGAGGCGGTAACGGACGAGGGTGCGGCCGCGGACGGGCTGGACGTGGATGTCGCTGGCGGAGCGGAGAAGGGCCTCGAACACGATGAGATCAACGAGGCGGACGGCGGGGGCCTTGCCCTGAGTGTGGAGCAGGTCGCGGTCGCTCTCGCGCATGGTTTCGCGGATCGCGTCGGCGAGATCGGCCTCGACGTCGCGCGAGCCTTCGACGATGACGCGGGCGGGTTCGGTGTTGCGACCCTCGTCGCGGGCGTACGCGGAATCGATGGCGGCGGCGACGCTTTCCGCGGGCTCGACGGTGCAGTGCGTGGCGCGCCCGAGCAGGACGCCGACGTTGAAGACGGCGTGTGGGCGGGTGCGATCGGCGATCATCAGGCGCTCGGCGTCACCTTCGCGGCCGGCGCTGAGGATCAGGTGCCGGCGGGAGTAGTCGTGCGGCACGAGGGAGAGGAACTTCGCGGACGGGGAGCGGTCGGCGCTCGCCGGGTCACCGGGTGCGCTCGAGGCATCGTTCTCCGGAACTGTTGCGACGGTATCCACGATCCCGCTCCGACGAGGGCTAACGGATCACACGCGCGGCGACCTCCGGGAAACCGTCACTCAGACCAGCGCCCGCCGCGTCCGCGCGCGTGACGTACTTGAGGTCCTCGAACCCGCGAGCACGTAAGACGTTGGCGCGGATGAAGACGTAAAAGCGGGTTTGGTTCTTGATGTTGGAGCGGCTCTTGAAGGCCTCGCCGAGGACCGGGATGGAGCCCAGGAGCGGGACCTGCGAGACCGCCCTGGATTCGTTCGTGAGGTCGATCCCCCCCACCACCACCGTGTATCCGTCAGGGATGGTCGCGACGCTCGAGACCTTGTTGGTCTGCTTGGGGGGCGGCACGTTGGCGTTGGCCGCGGCCCCGGCGAAGGAACTGAGCGAAATCTGATAGTCGAGGATGAGGTGGTCGCCCTCGGCGATCTGCGGCCGGATGCTGACCTGGGTGCCCGCGGCGGAGGAGCCGCCGAAGGAGGTGGTCGCGACGGTGTTGGAGGCGTTGGTGCTGGCGAAGGGCTGTTCGAGGACGGAGTCGAGCGTGGCCTGCTGGTTGTTGCCGACGAGGACCTTGGGGATGCTCAGCGAGCGCCCGTCGTTGATGGTCTTGAGCGCGCGGATGACGATGGAGAAGTCTCCCGGATTGAGAACGATGCCCGTCAGGCC
>CAZMPE010000284.1:0-4372 GCA_964567955.1 uncultured Phycisphaeraceae bacterium
GCGACTTCGTCTACGAGTACGAACCCGGCCGCCTCGCCATCGACACCACCCAGTGGAACGCCGGCCTCGACCGGTAGCCCCTAGATCCGCATCATCCACGCGTTCGCGAACCACTCGACGGCGAGCAACGCGAGCGCCGCGAGGATGAACCAGGGCCAGATCTCGACCGGCCCGCTGTCCCCGGCCCCCGAGGCCACCGCTTCGCCGCCGACGGCGATCGAATCGGCGGTACGCAGCGCGCTCTCGGTTTCGTCCAGCAGATTGACCGCGATCGACTCGGGCGCGCCGCCCCCTTCGACCCGGTAGACACCGCAACGGTCGAGCACGCCGATCCCGATCCTCCCGTCGACGACGCCCTCCGGAACGATTTCCGTCACCGTGCGCGGCCCCGTGATGACGATCCGAGCGCCGGGGGCGCCCGCGCGCACATCGACCGGCTCGACCGTCGAGTAGGACTGGCGCACGCCGCCCTCGTCACGCAGCGTGAGATAATCGATCGCATCCGAGAGGAAGATGGGGAATCCGAAGTTGCGAGGCCAGGTCGACTGCGCGAGCTCAAAGGCGACGAAGAGCCGGCGCAACGGGCCCTCGCGTGTCAGCACGATCAGCGGCCCATCCGGTCCGTGCGCCAGTTCTGTCAACTCCATCCGCGCGTCGTCGGGCACCGACGCGTCGACCCTCATCGGGCTCGCGATGAAGACCGAATCGAGCGAGACATGCCGCAGGATCGGGTGCGCGCGTTCCCACCTCAGCACGTGCGTCCCGCGCCCGATGTCGGACGGGATCACGCGCGGCGCCGCGACGGGCAGACCGGCCCCGAAACTGATCGACGCGGCGCGGGGCGTCCGCGCGGGCCGCACGCGGTCGAAGATCACCAGGTCCGCTCCCGGCCCGCCCTCCTGCGCGTCGAGCGTCTCGTACTGCGCGGGCGTCAGCACCCTCAACGACGATGCCCCCACCTCACGGAGCACATCGGTCAGCAGCCATTCCGGCCCCTCGCGCACGCCTGCGTCGGGCGTCGGCGGCGCCACGAAGATGATCCGGGGGCGCAGCGCGGGCGCCAACACCAGCGCCGCGCCGTCGTCGCAATCCAGCACATCGTCCCGGCCGATCGACACCGTCAGCACGCCCCCGCCCGTCGTGCGCGCCTCGAGCCCCGCCGAGCCCTGACCCGGAGTTCCCGCGGCGTCGGCCCCGGGAAGCGTGATCGCACGCCGATCGACCGGCTCGCCGTTGAGCGACAGGGTCAGGGTCGTCGCGATCGCCGAAGCGGACGCGTTCTGCACCCGCGCAAAGACCCGCACCGCCCCCGGATCGTCGTGATCGCGCCTCGCCGCCACCGCGACGATCCCCAGGTTGTCCCGCGCGCCGGGCGAGGGTCCGACACGTTCGAACCGGAAGCCGGCGCCGATCAACGTGTACGGCCCGGCACCGGAGAACGCCCCGTCGCTGAAGAGCACCACCTGGCCGGCGCGCCCGGGACCGCCCTCCTCCTCCCCGGCGCGCTCAGGAGCCAGCAGAGCCCCCGCGAGCTTCAGACCCGCGCCCAGATCTCCGGGCTGATCAGTGGGGCCCAGTTCCCGGATCGCCGCCTTCAGCACCGACCGATCCTGAGTGAATCCTGTGACCGCCCGCGCTCCGCCCGCAAGCCCGACGATGCATGCTTCCGCTGATGAAGACCCGCCGAGCACCCGGTCCACGAGCTCCGCCGCACGACGCTTGGCCTCGTCCAATCGCGACGGGTCGGAGGGCGAATCCGTCGCCGACATGGACGCCGAGCGGTCGATCAGCAGCACGATCCGGCGTGCCGGCCCCCCCTCCCCGACGATCGCGGGCCGCGCGAACGCCCCGAGGAAGAGAGCCAGGATCGCCAGTTGGAGCAGAAGGAGCCAGGAGAATCGAAGCCACCGAAACGGGACATTCACCTGCAGATCTCGAGTCGAGCTCACCCAGAACAGCGTCGAGCTCACCCGCAGCGACCGCCGGCGCAGTTTCAGAAAATACAGCGAGATCAGGGCCGGAACGGCGATCGCCGCCGCGATCAGGGCCGGGATGGGAGCAAGGAACGTCATCCCCAGAGTCTATTTGAGATTGACGGTCCCAACGGTGAGTGAAACGCTGCCGGATGTTCAACTCGCCGGTAGACCATTGAACGAGGCCGGTTGGACCCCTACTCTCGACCGGCCGATGACGAGGAAGTGGGGGAGGAAGCGGCATTACCCAGCGCCCTTCGGCCGGAAGCGCTGGAACAAGGATCCCGTGACATGACCAGGTTGGCATGGTTCCGGATACCGGCGGTCGCCGCCGCGCTCGCGTTCGCCGCAGGTGCGTCGGGCCAGACGTACCAGCTCAACAGCACCAACCAGGTCGAGTCCGGGTTCTTCGGCGGCTCGGTCGCGGGGGTCCAGGATCTCAACGGGGACAACCGCGGCGACATCATCGTCGGGGCTCCCGGCGAGGGCCCGAACGGGACGACGACCTTCGCGGGTCGCGTGTACGTCTACTCCGGCGCCACCAATACACTGCTGCGGACGATCTGGTCGCCCAACAGCCAGCCCTACGGATACTTTGGCGATTCGGTCGCGGGTGTCCCCGATGTCAACGGCGACGGTCGCGGCGACATCCTCGTCGGCGCTCCCGGCGAGTCGTACGGCACCGGTCCGGCCGGCGCGGGGCGGGCGTACCTGTTCTCCGGCGCGAACGGTGCGTTGCTCCGGACGTTCTTCTCTCCGGATCAGGAAACCAACGGCTCATTCGGCGACTGCGTGGCGGGCATCCCGGACGTCAACGGCGACGGTCGCGGCGACATCATCATCGGCGCGCCCGAGGAGGACCCCGGGAGTGCGCCGAGCGGCGCCGGGCGTGCGTACATCTTCTCCGGCGCCTCCGGCGTGCTCCTCCGAATCCTTGCCTCTCCCCATCAGGAGACCGACGGTGCCTTCGGCTGCTCCGTGAGCGGCATCCCGGATGTCAACGGCGACGGCCGCGGGGATGTCATCGTCGGCGCCAAGCGGGAGAACCCGGGGTCGGCTCCGGTCGACAGCGGGCGCGCCTATATCTTCTCCGGCGCCACCGGAGTTCGCCTGCGGACGCTCAACTCGCCCGGGCAGGAGATCGGCGGCTCGTTCGGTGAGTCCGTCTCGGGCATTCCCGATGTGAACGGCGACGGTCGGGGCGATGTGGTCGTCGGTTCTCCCGACGAGGACCCCGGAAGCAGCCCCGTCGGGTGCGGGCGCGCCAATGTCTACTCGGGCGCCACCGGGGCCCTGCTCTGGAAGCTCCTCCCGCCGACACCCGAGATCGACGGCAACTTCGGCGTCGCCGTCGCCGGGGCGCCGGACATGAACGGTGACGGTCGCGGCGAGATCATCGTCGGCGCCTGGAACGAGGATCCGGGCACATCCCCCAGCAACTGCGGGCGCGTGCACGTCTACTCGGGTCTGACGGGCAAGCGCATCTGGACCTTTGCCTCGACCGCTCCCCAGATCGACGGGGCCTTCGGCATCGCGGTCGCCGGCGTTCCGGACCTCAACGCCAACGGCAAGGGCGACATCGTCGTCGGAGCGGTGGGCGAGAACTCGCCCGGCTCGCCGATCTACGCCGGGCGCGCGTACATCATCCGGCGCTGATCGTGTCACCTCGAAAGCCGCGCGCGACGATGTACATCTCGCGCGACATCTCGCGGCTCGCCTTGGGTTTGAATCCGCGCGCGTCCGTGAACATCGCGCGGGTCTCCGCGATGACATCCGCGTAATCGACGCCCTCGAAGATCTTCATGGTCATGTTCCCGCGCGCCCGCAGCACGGAGGGAATCAACTCGAGCACGCGCCGGCACAGACGGGCCGAGAGAAGGTCGTCCCCCGCCCCGGATGTGTTCGGAGCCATGTCGCTGAGCACCGCGTCGAACGGCCCGCCCGCCGCGTCGGTCAGGGTCGCCGGATCAATCTCGTACGCATCGCCCTGGATCGTCCGGACATTCGGCCCGAAGTCGCGCCGGACTTCCGTCAGGTCGATGCCGACGACCACGCCGCGCTCCCCGACAATCTCCGCCGCCACCTGCAGCCAGGCCCCGGGGGCGCACCCCAGATCGAGCACGCGGGCTCCGGCGCCGAAGAGCGGTTTCCGCTCCTGGATCTCCAGCAGCTTGTACGCCGAACGCGCGACGTACCCCTCGGCTTTCGCCTGCTTGAAGTAACGGTCATGAAGGGTGCGCCGGGCCACGTCAGTCCTCGTCGTCCGAACGGAGATCGGCCTTCTCTTCGATCCAGTAGCGCTGGATCTCCTCGAGGATCCGCTCGTTCACCGGGTGGCCCGGCTCTTCCTTGAACCCCGGAAGCGCCTGCACCATGGCTCTGAGCTCGGTGAAACGCAC
>CAZMPE010000285.1:0-4356 GCA_964567955.1 uncultured Phycisphaeraceae bacterium
GCGGGTGTACCGCTCCAAGAGCGGCGGGAACGAGTGGGAGGCGCTGACCAACGGCCTGCCGCAGAGCGACTGCTATGTCAACGTCCTGCGCGAGGCGATGTGCGTGGATTCGCTGGACCCTTGCGGCGTCTACTTCGGGACGACGGGCGGGCAGGTGTATTGCTCGCCGGACGGGGGTGACCGGTGGTCCGCGATCGCGCGGGACCTGCCTGCGGTGCTGTCGGTCGAGGTGCAGGCGCTTCCATGATCCGGGTTGAGCTGCCATTTCATCTGCAGACGCTGGCGCGCTCGGAGCGGAGCGTGGAGCTTGAAGTCTCGGCGCCGGCGACGCAGCGGTCGGTCCTGGATGCGCTGGAGCGTCGCTTCCCCATGTTGCGCGGAACCATCCGCGACCACGTGACGCTGAAGAGGAGGCCGTTCCTGCGGTTCTTCGCCTGTGGAAAGGACCTGTCGGATGCGCCGCCGGACTCGCCGCTGCCCGAGGCGGTGGCGACGGGCGCTGAGCCGTACCTGATCATCGGGGCGATCGCGGGAGGGTGAGCGCGGCCACGGTTGCACCGCCCGGCCCGGCATCACTGACCTGGACGTGCTCTCGCGGGCGGTCGGCGCTTGCGCAGTTGGGGGAGCAGGAAGAGGTACAACCCTGTGGCCAGCAGGACCAGGAGCGCGATCCCGGACGGGAGGAAGACCCAGCGCTTCGCCAGCCCTCCGAACCACGAGCCGTCATGGAAGGACTCGATCAGGTCGCTGCGCCGGACCGCGACGCCGAGGACGCGTCCGTCCGCCGGGTCCAGTTGGATTTCCCATCCGTCGTGCGTCGTCACCTTGACCAGCGATTTGCCCGGGCGGAAGTCGATGCGATCGATGTCGCTCCAATCGCTGATGGAGACTTCGGGAATCGCGGCGCACGCGGCGAGGATCCCGTCGAACGTGACGCCCGGCGGTCCCCCGCTGCCGCGAAGCTCCGCGGGCTGGATCCAGGCGAAATCCTTCTTGACCTGCAGCAACAGGCCGGTCGTGATGACGACGAGGAGCGGCGCGGCGACGCCGATGGACAGCCAGTAATGGACTTTGCGCCAGAGAATCTGGGCCCGCACGCGGAGGCTCCTCTTCGACCGCGCCGAACGCGCGGGATTCACGCGGATCGATCGAGAGGGTAGCAGGTGCTTCTGGATTGCGCCTCGCGGCGCCCGCTATCGTCGAGTGGGGACGCCGAGAGTTTCCTTCATGACTCCGTCGAGTTCGAGCAGGGCCTTGGCGCCGTCGCCGGTGAACGAGCTGCCGTGCATCGTCGCCAGCGTGCGCGGCTTCAAGGCCGCGAGCCCTTCGAGCAGCGGGCGCGTGTTGGGCGTGTAGGGCATGTAGTCCATCAGCGGCCCCGCCTGGTAGTCGCGGATCGCCTGTCGCGTGCGGCCGAGGATATCCGACTCCGTGAGCGGCTCGACCTCGCCGTTCTGGGCGAAGAGGTCGGAGCAGAAGAGGACGCGCTGCGATTCCTCGAAGAGCACGCCCGCGTCCCACCCGTGGGGCAGGTGAGGGGTCGGGCGGTACCGGAAGCGGAACTTGCCGGTGCTGAAGACCTCGTCGGCGTTGAGGGGGCGCGGCGGCCGGTCGGCGAAGTCGTTGAGATTCACGAGCGACCCGACGACGCCCGAGACCGCCTGGGCCCGCGGGGCGACCTTCAGCCAATCGTTGAGCGAGCCGCACTCGTCGACCTCGAAGTGGCTGAAACCGATCCAGCGGAGCGAAGCGGGATCGATGATGCGCTTCACGGAGGCGAGAACCTCCGGGAACATGCGGCGCATGCCGGTGTGGTAGAGGAGCGGCTCGTCATCGACGACGAGAAAGTGGTTGAACTGAAGATTGATCTCGGGGTACAGGATGCAGATGCGGTGAACATTGGGAGCGATCTCGGTGATCTGAGCCACGTGGATCCCTTTCAGATGTGCATCGCGGCGATTATTGGCGCGTCGACTCGACCGGCGGCGGCGCGCGACGGGAGACCAGAATCACAACAGGCTGGCCGCGTTCGGAGTGGGATTGACGAGTGCCTCGCCCCGCGGCGGCATCGTGCAGGGTCACGGTTGGCGGGCCGGAGCCGACCAGGAGACTCGGGTCCGGCGGGCGTCTACTTCACGGCAATGACCATCGAGTCCGGTCCGACGAGGTGCTCGACGCGCGTGTCCTTGAACCCGGCGTCGCGCATCCAGCCGGCGCAATCGGCGCCGGTGTAATCGAACCCGCCGCGGGTCTCGATGAGCATGTTGAGGCTCATGAGCAGCCCGAAGGCGTTGCGGCGTCGTTCGTCGTCGATGATGGCCTCGAAGACGATGAAGGCTCCGCCCGGCGGGAGGGCGTCGTACGCCTTGGCGACCAGCATCTTCTTTGTCGGCAGATCCCAGTCGTGCAGGATGTGGCCCATGATCACGACGTCCGCCTTCGGAAGCGGCTCCTTGAAGAAGTCGAGCGGGGCGAACGTTAGGCGGTCCGCCAGCCCGTTCGCGGCGACGTACCGCTCGAACACCGGCTGGACGACGGGAAGGTCGGCGCCGACGCCCTTGAGGTGCTTGTGCTTCTGGGCGAGCACGACCGGCAGGCCGCCCTGTGCCGCGCCGACGTCGACAAACGACTTGTGCTGTGCCCAGGGGAACTTGGCGGCCATGGCGTGGGCGATGCCGAGGCTCAGGCCGGTCATCGCGGAGAGGAACAACTCGAGTCGTTTGCTGTCGGAGTAGATGCTCTCGAAGAGATCGCCGCCCGACTTGGCCTCGTTCTGCGGTTCGCCGGTCTTCAGGCCCTCGGTCAGGCCGTTCCAGTAGCCGTAGAGCCGTGCGCTCATCATCTCGATCATGCCGCCGGCGTAGGTCGGCTTGGACCGGTCCAGGTAGAGATCGGTTTCGGGAGTATTGGCGTAGCGCCCGCTCTCGCGTCGGAGCATGCCGAGCGCGACCAGGGCATCGAGGAAATCGCGGGCGCTGCGCTGGTGCAGACCGAGGCGGGACCGGACTTCTTCGAGCGTGAGCGGGCCCTTGGCCAGCAGGGTGAACAGACCGAGTTCGGTCGCGCTGAGCAGGGTTCTTGAACCCCAGTAACCGAAGGCCAGTTGCATGATCCCATCGGGGGTCGGCGCGGATGACATCGGATTCTCCTCCGTGCTTCAGGGCGCGGCGGCCGGTTGGTTGATCTTACCGCCCGGAGTGCGGGAGGTTGAGGATGCGCATTGCACCGCGGCACCCGCGGTCCTTCGCACTTCCATGCGGGGGATTCGGGAAGAGAGCCCCGTCGCTCCAGCCGCTACAGAGTCATGAGGAAAGCGATGAGTGCTTCCTTCTCTTCGGGCGACAGGTCGAACCCGAAGTCGTGGCCGGGAACAGCCATCGACTTCACGCCCGGACCGCGCCAACCGGAGGGGACGTAGTCAGGCTGAACGCGGCGCGGGTCGAACCAATCCTCGAGAGAGGTGACGAAACCCGAGTGTCCGTAGAGCCCGCGGTACCACAGGCCGCGCAGCGAAGGGACCTTGTAATAGCCGGTGCCCTTGCGGGTACGCAGGGCGAGGGCGGGGTCGGTGTGCACTCGCCGATTGGAGATTTCGAGACGGGCCGTTTGGGGATCATCGGTCGGAGGATTGAACCCGGGAACGGGCACCAGTTTGTTGTTGGTGTAATGCGGCGGCGTGTGGCACTGCATGCACCCTTCGGATTCGAAGACCTTCTGGCCGCGCTGCGCCCGCTCGTCGAAGGGGTGCGGGCTGGGCGCGGGGTCGAGTGAGTAGAGGTACAGGGCCATGGCGTACATGGCCTCGTCGGGCGGGCGAAGTTTGACCTTCATCGCCACCGTGGGCAGCATCGCGTGGGGCCCGAAGACGGCCTTGTCGGCGTACTCGACGAGGATGCCGTAGCGGGCGATGTCCTCCGGGCCGCGGTTGACGTGCGTGCCGGTGGCGTCCAGGTACTTGCGGTAGCGCACGCCGCGGAGGTCGGCCATCCGGGTCGCGTAGAGCGGGCTGCCGTTGAATCGGGCGAACATGGTGCCGGACGGTGCGCCGTCGTCCTGGGAGAGAATCGCGTTGAGCTCGGCGTTGGTCATGCTCTTAAAGGCGGCGTGGGCGTCGTCCTTCACCCAGGGCACGCCGTGTTCGGCGTAGGTGATCAGGCCGCGGGTGGGCGCCTCGAAGAGCCGGATCTGCCGGAGCATGATGCCAACCGCTGGAGCATCGGAGAGGTCGAAGTTGCACGGGGCGCCCGCGAGCGTGCTGCCGTCCGGCATGAGGCGCGTGTGGCAGCCCGCGCAGCTGCTGAAGGAAATCTTGAGCCGGCGGTCGTTGTCCACCACCCAGCGGTAGTCGAGGATGGC
>CAZMPE010000286.1:0-4326 GCA_964567955.1 uncultured Phycisphaeraceae bacterium
CCCGGGATCGTCGTCTGCGTGTCCGCGAGTTTCGTCAGGCCCTGGGCGGTCTTGGTGTAGACCCCCCCAAGCACGGCGGGCGTCGCGGCTGTGAACGCAACATCCGGGCCCTCGAGGCTCGCCCCTCCGAGGCCGAACCCGGTGAACAGGCCGGATCCGGGAAGCACGGTCGTCTTGTCAACGATCACTGTGTAGCCCGTTGGGTCCTTGAGGTAGATGCCGCGCGAAACGTTGTTGTCACCCGCGAAGATCGTGCCCGGGCCGTCCGCGTGCACCCATGGAAACTTGAGCGTCCAAGGCCCGGGTCCGAATGTCCCCTGGCCATTCGGGATCGGTGTGTTGGAATCCACCACGACGCCGAGCGTCCCGTTCTGCCAGGTGTAAAAGCCGCTCGGGCCCCCCATCGTGCTGATGCCGAAGAACACCACGCGCCCGCCGCTGACCGACAGGGCCGACAGCGACCCGGTCCCCACGAACGTCCCCGGTCCGCCCGGCACAGGCGTGTTCGTGTCCACGACTTTGGTGAACGTGAACGGCTGCGCCCCCGCCACGCCCGGCAGGAGGGCGATCGCCGCGATGGTTATCGAAAGTCTCATGGCGGTCCTTTCATGAAGTCCAGGCTTGTAAACGCCCCTGGGAGCGACGAGTCCGTCCACGCGTTGCTGTCGTCCGTGTCGCCGCCCATCCAGCGCATCTCGCAGACCTCGTGGGCCGGATGGGCCGCCGTGTCAGGCGCGCCCCGGAAGCGCAGTTGCACGAAGTCCACACTCGGGTCGAAGGGCAGCCACGGGTTCCCTCCGCTCTTGAAGAGCACGACCTCGCCGCCCCCGAGCGAGGCGCCGACGTACAGGCGGTCGTTGCTCCCCGTGAACCCGATCCCCACGTACAAGGGCGAGTCGTTGATCCAGAACTGGGAGTTGGCGTGCCCCGTCGGGTTGTCCGCGTCGTAGGTCTGCACGCTCCCGCCCGCTGCCTTCAGCCGCACCCGGAACTTGCGGTCCACCGCGTTCGCCAGGAACTCGATCCAGTTGCTGTCGTCGGCCCACAATGTGAAGAGCGGCCAATACCGGATGTCGTCTTCGCCCGGCGGGTCCGGAGTTCTTCGATCCGCGTACATGTTCCAGTTGCCCATCGGCAGCAGGCCGCCGACGCGCACGCCCCACGAGCCCGTGGCGCTCAGCCCGGTCATGTTGACCGTCAGATGCTCGTCCGGCCTCTCCGGCGGCGCGGCGCCGAGGTTCGTCCACGGCGGAACCGGGTACGGCAGCGCGCCGAGGCCGTCCAGGGCGCAGTCGAGGACGATGTAGCCGCGGTTGTCGTCCGGCGTAAGCGTGCTGCTGTTGGTGCGGAGGAACAGACCAAGTCCCGTCGGCGCGCCGCCGGTCGTGGCCAGCGACATGTAAGAGATGAGGGTCGCCGGACACCACCTGTCCTCGCTCGTCGCGGCAACTATCGCCGCGAGGTCTTTATTGGGAGGATCAACAAGCGTGTTTGCGGTCGCCGCCTGCATCCCCAAAGTCAGCGTCTTGTTGGGGCTCACATGCCCGTACGACCGGTTCAATACCCACGCCCGCACGCGCCGCACCTGCGTAACCCCGGCGTTCCACTGCGCCGGGCTCTGGTCCCACTGCGTCGAACTCGTCCCCGTCAGGTGCACCTTCGCGATCAGCCCGTTCCCCGCCGGCGCGCACACGAACCGGAACATTTTCGTCCCCAGCGACGGCGGCTGCGGCACGAATGCGCTGTCCGTGTCCAGGTCGTGCCACCACGGGTAAGTCGATTCCCGCGCCACATTCGTCAGCGTGACGTTCGGGTCATTCTCGCCCACGTAGCACCCGTCCACCAGCAGGTTCTTTCCGCCGCACGCCACGTTGATCGGCTTGAACTCGGTCAGGTCCGTCGGCTGGGGCACACTCAGGATGTTTGCCCCGCCGTAATGGAAGTAGATCGTGCGCCCGGTGCCGTCGCCGTAGATCGCGGCGGTCCCCTCCTGCCCCGGTGACACCGCGACCGAGGCGACGTGCATCCACTTGCCGGGCGTCGCCGTGCTCGGGCAATACAGCACCCGGTTTATCTTCGCCCCGCCCGCGCTGGTCGCGTGGCTCAGGCAGGTGACGAGCGGGCCAGCGGTCTCCGGCCTCGGCTGGTTCATGAGGAACACGAGGGGGCGCGGCCGCCCGTACGAGTTGCTGTCACCGAAGTCGGACCCGAACCCCGTCGCCATGCCGTGGAGCAGGTTGACCTGCGCCTGCTGGGGGGTCTCGCCGTACGGAACGAGCATCTTCGCGAGCAAGTCGGTCTGCTCATCGCCGCCCCAGATCAGCGTGGGCCGGGTGTTCCCGTTGAAACTCTCCATCGGGCCGAACGCCACGCCGACGGGCTGCATGCCCTCGCTGCCGAGAGTGGTGTTGACCTGCCGCCGCGCGTGGAAGTTCGGCGTGTACGTCCAGTTGACATCGTTCGTGTAGTCTTGGGCCGGGTCCGGGAAGACGAGGCGGTCGAACCGGTTGTGCCCCTGCGTGTCACCGAGCGACACGATGACCTGCACGCCCTGCGCCTGTGAACCGGTTGCCTGGTACTCGACAAGGTGCGCCGAGTGCGCGTGGCAGCCCGTCGCGGTGATGTTGTCGCCCTTGGGAAGATCCTTGTAGAACGGGTGCGGGGAAGTCCCGGTGCTGAGTTGCTCGGCCCAATCAGTCAACGCATTCGCCCGCGTGAACTTGATGACGTACACCCGCCCCCCTTCGGGCTTGGGGCTGGTGATCTGATGCCGGTAATCCACGCACACCGCCCAGAACTGCGTCGGCACTCCCTGGCGCTGCCAGGCGGGCGAGACCCGCAGCACCCACTCGCGCCCGTGCGGGATCGTGGGCTGCGGAAAGCTGAAGTTCTCGTCGGACCAAATGAATCTCCAGTGGTCGGGGTGGCCCAGATTCTGGTTGATCACAAATCCCCACCCCACTCGGCTGTAAGGGTCTTGCGCAGTGCTGTAGACCTCGCCCGCCAGAATGATGGCCCCGTGGAAGACAACGCCCGAGATCGGCAGGAACACCTGTCCGGTCATGGGGTTCGGCGCGAAGTTCACCTCGCCGCTGGTGTCGTCGATGTACTCGGTGACGTTTGGATTGGAGAGGGTTCCGCCGTGGTAGGTGATGATGTTCCCGTGGTCGGGGTCGAGCAGGACCATGATGTCGTCGGACCCGTCGCCGCTCACGCCGCTTGCGAGGATGAACTTGGAACTCCCATCCGGATTCCCAACCGAACCGTAACTCGCGGGCACAGTCGGCATCAGCGTGGGCCAGTAGTCGTACCGCGGGGCATCGGCGGCTACCTCAAAGCCCCCGGGATCGATCGTGGCAATGGCCCGGTTGAACGCCCACGTGAGGCCCAAGGATACGCGAATGCCCGACAACCGATCGAACGAGAACAAGCGGACGGTCATCGCGCACCGCCCGTCGGAAGCCGTCGTGATTCGCTATCACCGCGCCGGATGCGCGCGGTTATCCCCCCCCCCCCCGACCACAACGGTGACAAGCAATATCGCTCCAATGGCGCTGCGCATAGGCGAGCCTCCCAGTCTTGTCTTCTCCTCCCCTGACCCGGCAAAGCCAGATTACGGCCCCGCAGATATCAATCCAAGAGAATTCCGGCGCGATTCCTCCATCCCGCGTGGTCGCGCTTTGGCGTCGAGGGGCCGATCCCCGAACAGCCTGCCCTACGCCCCCGCCCCGATCCGGCCGCCGGACTTCACCGTGCCCCAGCGCGGCCGGGCCTCCTCCTCCTTTGCCAGCAGCGGGCCGGTCAGGCGCAGGCAGCCCTCGCCCAGGACATCCGTGAGTGCGCGGCAGAGCGCCGGCGTCGGCTCGACCGTCCAGCCCGGGCCCACCGGGATCGGCACGGCGCGATCGACATTCGGCACCTGCACAAACGCACGCAGCGCCGCCCCGCGCGCGCCCGATCGCGCCGCCGCGGTCGCCGCCTCGTCCATGATCGCCCGGGCACGCTCCATCGCCTGCTCGCACGTGCCGTTGAGCGTCACGCCGTCGAACAGGACATCGAGCCAGCGCACGGGGTCGCGCGGCAGGCCGTCGATGGGCAGCACGCGGTCGACGATCACCTGCGGCTCGCCCCGCGCCAGGTCCACCTCGCCGAGCATGAAGAGCATCGCGTCGGGCGTCAGCAGGTGGCCGTACTTGGCGAACGCGTCGGTGAACAGGACGGTCTCGACGGACCCGGAACGATCCTCAAAGTTGACCGCGCCCATCTTCTGACCCGCCATCCGCCCGTTGCGCACGACGATGGGCCGCACCGACTGCACCAGCACGA
>CAZMPE010000287.1:0-4313 GCA_964567955.1 uncultured Phycisphaeraceae bacterium
ATCCAGTTCCGCTGCATCAGCCGGATCGACTCCGGCCACTGCACCCGATCCAGGTCCCGCCCCAGCCGCTCCGCGTACGACGTGATCCGCAGCATCCACTGCCGCAGCGGCCGCTTGTACACCGGGTGGTCGCCGCGCTCGCTGCGGCCCTCCGCCGTGACCTCCTCGTTCGCCAGCACCGTCCCCAGCTTCGGGCACCAGTTCACCGTCACGTCCGCCAGGTACGCCAGCCGCCGCGAATCGACCTCCTCGCGCCGCTCCGCCTCCGTCAGCGTCGTCCACGCGCGCCCGCTCGCCGTCGCGATCGCGCCGGTCTCCAGCCCCCGGATCAGCTCCGCGATCGGGCGCGCCCGCCCCGTGCCGCTCCCGCACCGCTCCGGCGCATCGGCGTCGAACCAGCTGTTGTAGATCTTCAGAAAGATCCACTGCGTCCACTTGTAGAAGCCCGGTTCGATCGTCGCGACGCTCCGGCGCGCATCGTGCGCCATCCCCAGCCGGCGCAGCTGCGCCCGCATCGTCGCGATGTTGCGCTCCGTCGTGATCCGCGGGTGCGTCCCCGTCTCCCGCGCGTACTCCTCCGCCGGCAGCCCGAACGCGTCGTACCCCATCGCGTGCAGGACATTGAACCCCGCCATCCGCAGGTACCGCGCGTAGATATCCGTCGCGATGTACCCCAGCGGGTGCCCCACGTGCAGCCCCACGCCGCTCGGGTACGGGAACATGTCCAGCACAAACCGCTTCGCCCGCGCCGCGTCGAACCCCGGCTCGCCCGGGTTCGGCGCCGCGAACGTCCGCTCGCGCTCCCACGCGCCCTGCCAGCGCGACTCGATCTCACCCGCCAGCCCGCCCGAATAGCGGAACGGAGGATGGTCGTCGGACGCGCCCCGCGCCCCAGCCCTGGCTGCCGTCGTCTCGCTCATGCGTCACCCGATGCTACACGCCAACGAACAGGGCCCCGCGTGCGGGGCCCTTCCACAACCGTCAGGCTGCCGCGCACGCGTCAACACGTCGTCAAAAGGAGCGGCGAAAGCAGGACGGATCGATCCATGGCGGCCGCAGTATAGAGGCCCCCCGCCCGGCCCGCCACGAGCCTCAGGCCTTCGGCTTGGCCGCTTCCAGGCGCCGGGCCTTCAGGTCCATCAGGTGCTTCTTGGCCTCGCCCGCGAGGTAGAACGACCCCGTCACGCAGATCAGGTCGTCCCGGCCCACCGCCTTCTCCGCGATCGAGAGCGCCTCGGCCAGGCTGCGCGCCGGCTGCGTCATCTTCCCGCTCACCTCCGCGAACCGGCGCTGCAGCTCCCGCGGGTCCATCGCCCGCGGGTTGCCCGCCGCCCTCGCGAAGATGATCTTGTCCGCACCCAGCGCCAGCTTCGACAGCATCCCCTTGATGTCCTTGTCCGCCGCGCAACCGAAGATCACCACCATCGAGTCGTACCGCACGTGCGCCCCGATCGCCTTGATCAGGCACTGGAGCGACTCCGTCGTGTGCGCGCCGTCGACGATGATCCGCGGCGAGTCCCACACCAGCTCGAGCCGGCCCATCCCCGGCGTGCGCGCCAGGCCCTCGGCCACCTTGCGCTCCGGCGTCTCGAACCCGCGGTCCCGCAGCCGGTCGAGGATCGCCAGCGCCAGCCCGCAGTTGTACGCCTGGTGCTCGCCCTTGAGCGGCACCGCCAGGTGCTCGAAGTTCGAGCGCGCCGTCGTCAGGCAGACCCGCGCGTGCGGCCCGAGCTCCGGCGTCGCCTCGAACCGGTAGCTGAACTCGATCCCCTCGCCCACCACCTCGAGCGGAGCGCCGACCGACTGCGCCGCGTCCCGCAGCACGTTCATCACGCCCGGCTGCTGCGGGATCGTGATCGCCGTCACCCCCGGCTTGAAGATCCCCGCCTTCTCGCGCGCGATCAGGTCCAGCGTCTTGCCCAGGATCTCCGTGTGCTCGAGCTGGATCGCCGACACCGCCGTCACCTCGGGGTGGATCAGGTTCGTCGCGTCCAGCCGCCCGCCGATCCCCACCTCGATCACCGCGATGTCCACCGCCTGCTCGGCGAAGTGCGACAGCGCCATCGCCGTCAGCAGCTCGAAGTACGTCGTCTCGCCCAGCTTCTTCTTGATCGTCCCCGCCGCCTCCACGCAGCGCCCGAGCACGCGGCAGAACGCCCCGTAACCGATCACGTCCGTGTCGATCCGGATCCGCTCGCGGACATCCACCAGGTGCGGGCTCGTGTAGATCCCCGTCGTGTACCCGCACGCCGTCAGGCACGACGCGACCATCTCGACCGTGCTGCCCTTGCCCTTGCTCCCCGCCACGTGGACGCACTTCACGTCCCGCTCGGGGTTGCCCAGCGCGTCCAGCAGCGCCCGCATCCGGTCGAGGCGGAACGCCTCCACGGGCACGCGACCGGGGAGCGCACGCTCCACGTTCACCCGCTCGTTGAGGTACTTCAGCGCCGCGCCGTAGGAGGGGAAAACCTCCGCCGCCTTCGGAACCGACCCCTCAACCGACTTTGCGCCCTCGGAAACGTCTATTTTGTCACCGGAGGCCCGCTCCACGCGGCGCGATCCGGAGGTTTGCTTTGGCATAACGCGGCGATTCTAGCCGTTCCTGTTCAACATCCAAGAGAAACTTCACACTCCGCTCGTACCGTTCTGCTTCTCATTGCCGGATAAGGAGTTCCGGATGATCAAGACGCGCATTTTTAGCGCAGACCGCACGCGGACAACGCCCGACCGACCGCCGAAACCGTTGCCTCCGACGCCCCGCACATCGGCAACCGCAACGTTCCTGTGTCACGCCCCAATATCTTCATCGCGGCCTTGACCGGGATCGGGTTCGTCTCCAGGAACATCGCGCGGCAGAGGTCGAAGAGCCCGGCGTGCAACTCCCGCGCCCGCGCCCAGTCGCCCTTCAGGAACGCCGCGCACAGGTCGGACACCGTGCGCGGCACGATGTTCGACACGACGGAAACGACGCCGACGCCGCCGACGGAGGCGAAGGGCAGCGTCATCGAGTCGTCGCCGCTGAGCAGCGCGAGGCCCGGGCACCGGGCGATGATCTCCGTCGCCGAGTCGGTCGAGCCCGTCGCCTCCTTCACCGCCACGATGTGCGGGTGACCGGCGAGCCGCTCGACCGTCGCGGGCGTGAGCGCCACGCCGCTGCGGCCGGGGATGTTGTAGAGGACGATCGGGATCGGCGCGGCCTCCGCGACGGCCATGAAGTGGCGGTAGAGCCCCTCCTGGGTCGGCTTGTTGTAGTACGGGTTCACGCTGAGCGTGCCGTGGGCGCCGACGGCTGAGGCGTGGGCCTGCAGGCGCGTCGCGTGGGCGGTCGAGTTGCTCCCCGTCCCCGCGATGACCAGCAGCTTGTGCTGCCGCCCGAGGTCGACGCACCGCCCGACCAGGTGCTCGTACTCCTCCTCCGCCAGCGTCGGCGACTCGCCCGTCGTCCCGGAGACCACGATCCCCTTGACGCCGCCCTCCGCCTGGAAGGCGATCTGGTCCTTGAGCCGCCCGTAGTCGATCGCCGACCCATCCTCGGTGAACGGGGTCGTGATCGCGGTGAACGCGCCGGTGAATCGAGGGTCCTTGAGTGCCATGCTGCTCCTGTCGTTCGGATGCGTCGGCATTGTTGGCGCGGCCTATCCCTTCCGCCCGGCCCAGGTCCCGAAGCCGTCCGGCGCCAGCCCGGGCTTGACCCAGATGCTCATCTGCACGTCGTCGGAGTACCGGCCCGGCCCGATCTTGAAGTACTGGCGCACCCGTGATTCCTCGACGAATCCCATCTTTCTGTAGAGCTCGATCGCCGAATCGTTGCCGGCGAAGACACCCAGGTAGACCTTCTCGATCAGCGGGCCCGCGGCCGCCCAGTCCAGCAGCACGCCGATCATGGCCCGCCCCACGCCCTGCCCGCGCCAGCCGTCGTTGACCGCGATCCCGAAGTAGCCGTGGTGGGACATCTTCCTGAGCTTGCCGTTGCGGAAGGTCAGCCGCCCGACGACCTCGCCCCGGGCGACGGCGATCAGCGAGAGCTTCCCGTCGCCCTCGAGGTACTCGCGGATGTGCTCGCGGTACTCCTCGCTATCGAAGTTGACCTCCTCGGGCTCGCGCACCTTGAACGGGTTGTGCTCGAGCATGTGGCGCTCGTGCGCGATGATCGCGTCGATGTCGCCCTCCGTCGCGGTCCGCACCTCGAACGGCCGCCCGTCCCTGGTCCGCGACATCCTGGATTCCGTCCGGCCCATGCGCGTCGTCCTGAGGAGCGGGCGCTCCGGCCCGCGTTCTGCCCTGGTGGTACAGGCCTAGCTCCGGCTCTGGTG
>CAZMPE010000288.1:0-4291 GCA_964567955.1 uncultured Phycisphaeraceae bacterium
GCAAGACCGCCAAGCGGACCACCAAGGTCAAGGGCTGGAACAAGACGTTCGGGTTCTCGACGCGCCGCAAGGCCGCCTGAGTCCGATCGCACGGAACACGAGACCCCCCGCCCGTGCGGGGGTTTTTCATTTTTGAGGGGCAAAGGGGCAAAGGGGCAGAGGGGCAGAGATGGTCGATAGGCGGGCTATGGCTCACCTTGAAGTTTCAACTCTGCGCCCTCAGCGCCTTTGCGTGAGGCGCTCTATCGTGCCGGCGCCGTGCACGCCTTCCGCCGCCGCGGCGTGCGTCTCCCAAAAGTGCTCGAACGAGGCGCGGATGCTCATCGGGCGCATCGATTCGTGGGCCGCCACGCCCATGCGGCGGCGGCGGTCAGGATCGGCCACGAGCGAGTCGATCTCGGTGGCCCAGCGGCAGGAATCGTGGGGGGGCCGGGTCGACGCGGCAGGAACGGCGATTGGGGCGTGTTCTGCGGATTCAGGGTGGCGAAGCGCCCATCCTGTTGTAGTGTTATCTCGGTGATGTGTTCCCTTCCGAGTGGGAGGAGGGCGGGTTCAGTCCGTGCCCAAGGAGCAGATCATGAAACACGACACCATTCTGGCGCTGGCCGGCATGGCTCTCGTCGCCCCGGCGGCACAGGCCGATGAGATCGTTACGTTCTCCGTCGGGTTTGCTGAGCCCGTGCTCTCGCCGGGCGAGGTGCAGACGGTCCCCATTTGGGCCCATATGAACCCGGGAATCGGGCAGCCTGCCGTATGGAACACGCTCGGGGAAACCGGCCAGGTGGGTACTGTGTGGTCTCTGTTCTATGCAACGCTCGATTTGCTCAACGTGCAGAATGGGCAGACGGGCTACTTTTCCAACGCAGCCGTCGGGGCCGGCTTCAACATGATCTCGAATCCCGGGAATCCGAGCGGCGGAGGCGTCACAGGGATCATGGCAGCCCAAGGCGACCCATTCTTCGGAGGCCAGAATCAGGCGAACCCCATTCTAATCTGGTCCGCTACCTGGGTGCCGATGACGTACGTGCCGCGCACGGTGATCTTTGACACGGCCGCGCCAGTGAGTCCTCAGGTTTTCCTCGCCGACGTCCAAGTCAGTTGGTTGGTTGCCGACGAGTGGGGGGTTATCAACGGCTCGGCGTCCTTCCAGGTCATTCCAGAACAGTCGGCCGTGACGGCCATTGCGGTCGCCGCGCTTGTGGGTTTCCGCCATCGACGCCGGAACGAGGGCGCTGACCAATGAGACGCGCGACTGTTGTGATCCTCGGCGTGTTGGGACCCTCGGTCACCCCTGCGCATTCGCAGGAAACAGTTACGCTGACGATCGAGTACGCCTCCGCTGTCCTGACCCCTGGTCAATCCCAAACCATCAAAGTCTGGGCGCTCATGGAGCCGGGAATCGGACAGCCCGCGGTGTGGAACACGCTCGGAGGCACGGGCCAGGTGTTTACGGTTGCGCTCTTCAATGCCGCAGGGTTCAACTTCGCCAGCGCGAACAACGGTCAATCCGGCGTGTTCACCAACCTGACTCTCAATCCGTTCCTTGTTTGGCCGCCCGCCACGAGTCCGGGGACGCCCGACGGCAACGGGAACGTGAACGGTATCGTTGGTGCGCAGTTTTGGAACACCGGCAGCGGGGCCAATCCGATACTCATCTGGTCAGCGGTGTGGACTCCCGCGAACTACGACCCGCGGGTCGTGGAGTTCAATACGGTTCAAACGATCCTGCCGCTCGTCTGGCTCGATCCGGGCCTCCACCCGGTCCAGGATGAGTGGACCCCGGTCAGCATCCCAAACTCCTTCCAAGTCGTCCCTGTGCCATCGGCCATGACGGCGCTCGCCCTCGGCGCGATCTTCGCTGTCCGCCGCCGACGCAGAAAGTAGCGGGGCCCTTCCATGAGACGCATTCCGGCCGCGATGCTGGCCACGTTCGGTTTCCTTGGCAGCCTCGCGCACGCGCAGGAGACGATTACATTCAGCATCCAGTACTCATCGCCCGTCCTGACTCCGGGCCAGTCGCAGACGATCTCCGTGTGGGCTACGTTTGCGCCGGGAATCGGCCAGCCGGCGGTCTGGAACACGAATGGGGGAACAGGCCAGGTGCTTCCCGTGGCGGGATTCCAAGGCGCGAACTTCCATCTGCTCAACATGAACAACGGGCATACCGGGACGTTCTCCAACCTCGCCGTGGCGCCGCCACTCTTTGGTTCGGCCGGGACGGCCATCGTCGGGGGACACATCTTCGACGCCTCGGCAGGCCAGATCCAACCCGGATCCGCGGCCAACCCAATCAAGCTCTGGAGCGCGCAGTGGACGCCCGTGAACTACCTACCGCGGGAGGTCACGTTCAACACGTGGCCGTCGTTTCCCCCGGGCGTCTGGCTTGAGATCGGGGTGGGGACCGGCGCCCTGGACTGGTGGACACCGATCAGCATCTCCAGTTCGTTCCAGGTCATTCCCGCGCCTTCGGGGCTCACCGTGCTCGCGCTTGGCGCGCTCATCACGCGCCGTCGGCGCCGATGACGCGCTCCGCGTGCGCGGCGTGGGTCTCCCAGAAGTGCTCGAACGAGGCGCGGATGCTCATCGGGCGCATGGATTCGTGGGCTGCCGCGCCCATGCGGCGGCGGCGGTCGGGATCGGCGATGAGCGAGCCGATCTCGTCGGCCCAGCGGCGGGCGTCGTGGGCGGGCAGGACGAGGCCGGTGACGCCGTTCTGCACGACTTCCTTCGGTCCGCCCTCGTCGCTGACGAGGACGGGCAGGCCGGAACTCTGAGACTCCATGACGACTTGGCCGAGTGTGTCCGTCGCGGATGGAAAGACGAACAGGTCGGCCGAGGCGTAGATGGTCGAAAGCTCGCGCCCGTGCCGGAAGCCGAGGAAGCGGGCGCCGAGCCCCGACAACTCGCGCTCCATCGTTGCGCGGTACGGCCCGTCGCCGACGACGATGAGTTCGGCCTCGGGGCGGCGCTCGCGGACGATCTTCCAGGCCTTGACGAGCAGGGGGAGGTTCTTCTCGACGCTGACGCGCCCGACGGAGAGGACGCGCACGGCGCCCGCCGGGCTGCCGAGGCCGTCCCAGATGGTCGTATCGCGGAAGCGCGGGTCGAAGGCGTCGGTATCGATGCCGGCGCGCAGGGGCACCATGCGGTCGCGCGGCATGCCCAGGCGCACGAGCGAATCGACGTAATCGGCGCTGCGGGTGAAGATCGCGCGGAAGCGGGCGTAGAAGAACCGCATGTAGGCGCGGGTGACCCATGTCAGCGCGTCGTCGCCGAAGAGGTGGTCGATGTACGCGGGGAAGTCGGTGTGGTAGACGCCGAGCACCGGGATGCCGCTCATCCGTGCCGCGACGTACCCGATGAATCCGACCGGGCCGGGCGTCGAGATGTGGAGCACATCGGGCGGGGAGCGGTCGAGATGGCGGAGCATCGCCAGGGCCGGCGGGATGACGAACTCGAGATTCTCGTAGCGCGGCATGCGTGCCGCGAAGAGCGGGCGGAAGTTGAAGATGTTGGGCGCCTCGGGGGTCGGGAAGTTGGTGGAGGTGATGACCTGCAGATCGCGTCCTGTTTCGCGGGCCTGCCCGGCGATATTCTGGATGAAGCGGCAGACGCCGTTGACGTCGCCGAGCGTGTCGGTGAAGAGGGTGACACGGACCGGCATGCGGGCATCGTACCCGGCGCGCCGGCACGCTCATTGGACTTCAAAAACAGAAAGTCCCGCGTCGGGGAGGCAATCCGACGCGGGACCACACCAGGGGACCTGAGATACCTTGACGGCCGATTGTCCGGGTGCGGCCCGCGGGGGATCGCTCGAGACGCCCTCCCCCGCCCCATTCCACTGCACCCGGCAACCGGCGGGCCCTGAACTCATCACACCAGCGACACAACGATCCAATACGGGCCGCGCCGATGCCAGCACGCGGGGCCCTGGTCCCGCCGAATGGCCGCCCGCGGAACGGGTGGGCAGGATGGAGAGGATTTGAGCCGGCGCGGCCGTCGTTCTCGGACGCGAAAGGCCGTAGACTCAGGCCCATGGCGGCACGACGGCACCTGGCCATCTACCCCGGCTCGTTCGACCCGATCACGTTCGGGCACCTCGACGTGATCGCGCGCGGGCGGCGGCTGTTCGACGCGCTCATCGTCGCCGTCGGTCGCAACCCCGGCAAGGACGTGCTCTTCAGCCCCGAGGAACGCGTCGAGATGGCCGAGGAGCTCATCGGCGAGCTGGTCCGCAGGGAGCCGGACGGCGCGCCCGTCGAGGTCCAGTCCTTCGCCGGGCTGACCGTGG
>CAZMPE010000289.1:0-4283 GCA_964567955.1 uncultured Phycisphaeraceae bacterium
GGATCGCGTTCCAGATCTGCGGCTCGCCCTCCTTGGAGAGCTTGATGCACTTGGCGTAGCACCCGCCCTCGAAGTTGAAGACGCCGTTGGCCGACCATCCGTGCTCGTCGTCTCCGATCAGTGCGCGGTTGGGGTCGGCCGAAAGCGTCGTTTTGCCCGTCCCCGACAGGCCGAAGAAGAGCGCGACATTCGCGGGATCCTTCTTGTCGACGTTCGCCGAGCAGTGCATCGGGAAGACGCCGACCTCGGGCATGTCGTAGTTCATTGCGTAGAAGATGCTCTTCTTCATCTCCCCCGCGTACTCCGTGCCCAGGATCACGACCGTCTTGCGCTCCAGCGATTGGGCGATCAGCACCGGGCCCTTGACCCCGAGCGCCCTGGCCTCATCGGCGGTGAGCCGGCGCCGGCCCGCGTTGAGGATGGTCCAGTCCGCCTTGAACGCCGTGGTGCCGCCCGCGGCGCGGCTGCCCAGGCGGATGAAGAGCGTGGAGGCGAAGAGCGCGTGCCAGGCCTGCTCGGTGACGACGCGGACGCCGAGGCGGTACTTGGGATCCGCTCCGGCGAAGCCGTCGAACCCGAAGACCCGGGGGCGGGAGTTGAGGTGATCGATCGCGATCTTGAGGGCGCCGTCGAAGGCGGCCGGGGAGAGTGGCTGGTTGACCTTGCCCCACCAGATCTTGCCGTGGATGCCCGGGGTGTCCTCGAGGAACTTGTCGTTGGGGGAGCGGCCCGTGCGGTCGCCGGTCAGGCACACCAGGGCGCCGTTGGAGGCCAGTTTGCCCTCGCCCGCCTGCAGGGCCCGCTCGACCAGTTCCGCCTGGGCAAGATTGACGCTGGCCCGGTTCGGGGACAGGTCGAGCGACGAAAGCGGCGTGGTTGGCATCGTTGATTGACTCCGGTCCCTCGCGGGACCCGAAGCCTAGACCACCCCCTTCGGAATGGCCAGTTTCACGGGGGTATGCGGGGATGGCCCCGCGTGCCGACGGGGGGAATCTGGACCCTTTGACGGGCGCGCCGTATCGTTAGTCCCCGCGTGCCTTCGGGCGGCGCGGCATGAGATGGTGGTCATAACTCAGTTGGTAGAGCACCGGGTTGTGGTCCCGGTTGTCGCGGGTTCGAGTCCCGTTGGCCACCCTTTGGCGCGCTCGGCGCCCGGGCTCAGTTGGAGACGGTTCGGGAGGGCTGCCCGGCGCGCGTTCCGTGCCGATATTTCGCGCAGAGCCCGATGAGGCGGTCGTGGTCGAGCGGCTTGGTGAAGTAATCGTCGCATCCAGCGCCGATGCACTTTTCACGGTCTCCCGGCATCGAGTGGGCGGTCAGCGCGATGATTGGCCCCGTGTACCCCTTCGAGCGGAGCAGGGCGGTCGCGCCGTAGCCGTCCAGTTCCGGCATCTGCATGTCCATCAGAACGACGGTGAAGGGCGTCTGGCGTGCGGCGGCTTCGAGAGCGCGCTCCGCCGCGAGCCGACCGTTGTCCACGATCGTGACCTGGGCGCCGGCCTTGCGGAGGTGAAAGGCGAAGAGCCGCTGATTGTCGCGGCCGTCTTCCGCAAGCAGGATCCGCGTGCCGGCCAGCGCGTCCGGCGGCGGGGCCTGTTGAGTCGGGTGCACGCCGTCGGGTCTGGCGCCGAGCCGATCGCACAGGACGAGGTGCTCGGCGGGGCCCGAACTGATCTCCACGGTGAAGGTGCTGCCGCACCCGGCCTCGCTCTCGACGCTGATCTCGCCGTCCAGCAGGCGCGCGAGGCGGCGCGAGATCGTCAGTCCCAGCCCGGTTCCGCCGTAGCGGCGCGTCGTCGATTCGTCGGCCTGGGAGAAGGGCTGGAAGAGGCCCGCGGTCTGTTCGGAGGTGAGCCCGATCCCCGTGTCGCGCACGGCGATCCGCAATCGCTCGTTCCGCTCCCCCGCCATCGACAGCTCGACGGTGACCGACCCGGCGTGGGTGAACTTGATAGCGTTGCTGACCAGGTTGACGACGATCTGCCGGATGCGGATCGGGTCCGAGTGCATGCTGGCGGGGAGCGGGTAGCGGGCGGCCACACGCAGCTCCAGCCCCTTGGCCAGGGCGCGCACGCGCATCAGCGACGCCACCTCTTCGACGATCTGTACTGGGTCGACGGCGATCGCCTCGACGCGCATCATGCCCGCCTCGATCTTGGAGAGGTCGAGGATGTCGTTGATGAGCAGCAGCAGGTGCTCGCCGTTGCGGCGCACCGTCTGCACGCAGGCGGCACGATCGTCGGCGCTCTGGGCCGGGTCGAGCATGAGGTCGGCGTACCCGAGGATCGCGGTCATCGGCGTGCGGATCTCGTGGCTCATGTTCGCGAGGAAGTCGCTCTTGGCGCGGCTCGCCGCCTCGGCCAGGGCGCGGGCCTGCTCGAGTTCGTGGCTCTTGGCCGCGAGCTCGCGGGTCTGCTCCTCGAGTCGGTTCTTGGCCTCGACGATGTCGTCGGTGAACTTCTTGAGTTCGGCGCTGGTCCGCCGCGCTTCGGTGATGTCGCGCAGGAAGGCGCTGTAGGACACCCGTCCCTCGGTCTCGAGGCGCGTGACCGCGAACTCGACGGTGAACTCCGACCCGTCGCGCCGGCGCACGACGGTTTCGAGCCGCCGGTTGAGGACGGAGCGTGCGCCCTGGGGGTCGAGGTAGCGGGCCGGGTCGGCCTCGTCGCCCGGACGCGCGGTCACCAGCGTCTCGGTGAACCGGCGCCCGATGGCCTCCGACCGCGACCATCCGAGGAGGACCTCGGCCTGCGGGTTCCACCCGGTGATGATCCCGCGGTCGTCCATGGTGACGACGGCGTCGAGCGCGGTGTCGATGATCCGCCGCGTGCGGTTCTCGCTCTCCACGATCGCCAGTTGCGACGATCGGACGGTCTCCAGCAGCTGGTTGATGATCCCCGCGAGGTGACCGAGCTCGTCGCTGCCCGCGGCGCGCACGCGCTGCGCGAAGTCATTGCCCGCCGCGATCACCGCCACGTCCGAGCTGAGTTGCGAAAGGCGCGACAGCACCAGCACGCGCAGGGCCCGCATGGTGATCAGGAGGAACAGGGCCGCCGTCCCGATCAGCAGGACCATGAAGGACCGCATGGTCCGCACGCCCTGAACGTACACGAACCGAGGAGCGCCGACGCGCAGCTGCAGCGCCGCGCGATCGTGGATGTCGTTGATGAGCGTGTACGCGTCGATCGTCTGCTCGTCGCGCGGGCGCATGAGCAGTCGATCGGGGCTGGCCAGCAGGGCGCCGAACTGTTCGGGCGGGAGTTCCGAGGCGAAGATCGGCGCCAGATCGATCTCCAGCCGCAGGCGCTCCGCGAGCCTCGCGATCGTCGGGACGTCGAGCGATTGCGCGAAGACGAGTGTGCCGCGGACCGGGCCGGACCGGTCGCTCGCCACGATCGGGCGCGACGCGATCAGGAACGGGCCCTCCCCGAGCGCGATCACGCCGTGCCGGCGCGACGTCGGCGAGGGGTGCATGCGGAACGAGGCGTTGCGTGCGACGGCGGCCAGTAGCGGCGCCGGAACCTCGGTGAGCCGGGCGCCGTGCGGGTCCAGAGCCGTGCCGTACAGGAGCCGGCCCTGCGTGTCGTAGAACAGGGCGGCACGCACCGAGAGCGCGCTGAGCGCGGCGACCTGGAGGTGCGACCGGATGTACTCCGGGTTCCGCTCGGCGATGAATCGGCAGGCCTCGTCGGACGCCGCCCAGTGCCCGACGCGGACAGCGAGGTCTTCGGCGCGCGCGTCGATGGCGCCGGCCGCGCGTTCAACGTGCCGGATCACCGTTCGGCGCTCGACCTCGCGGAACCCGTCCATCATGACGGTCGACGCGATGGCGTACACGACGGTGATGAGCGCGAGCACGCTGACGCCGACGATCGCGCTGGTGCGTTGCTGGAGCGTCATGGGCGGCCGCTCCCGGACGGGCGCGCGCGGGCGCGAGAACTCCCCGTGCTCATCAGGATCGCGGCGCGACGCATCATGAGTCCATTCTGGCGCTGGACGACGAGCGGCCGGGTTCCATCCCGGACGCGAACCTCTGTTGAGATCGGCGGGTTTTGGGGGCCGCCTGAGCCAAGGAGCCGGTGGCGCCCTCCGATAACCGCGTCAGGCGCCCATCCGCATGGGCGGGCGACGGCAGGCCTCCACCACGCGCTGGAGGACGACCAGGGATTCGGTGACGCTCATCGAGGCCCCGATGCTGTCCACGGCGGCGATCGCCCGCTCGGCGAGCGCCGCGTACTTCAGCACGGAGGCGTTGCCCGCGATCCGCAGGCAGATCGAGGCGC
>CAZMPE010000290.1:0-4273 GCA_964567955.1 uncultured Phycisphaeraceae bacterium
GAGATCGAGGCGACGACCAGCGACTACGACCGCGAGAAACTGCAGGAGCGCCTGGCCAAGCTGGCCGGCGGCGTCGCGCAGATCCAGGTCGGAGCCGCCAGCGAAGCCGAGCTCAAGGAGAAGAAGGCCCGTGTCGAGGACGCCCTGCACGCCACGCGGGCCGCGGTCGCCGAGGGCATCGTTCCCGGCGGCGGCGTGTCCTTCCTGCGGGCGCGCAAGGCCATCGAGAAGCTCAAGGAGTACAAGGCCGTCTTTGCCAAGGGCGGCGACGTCACGGCCGACGACGTCGGGCAGTCGCGGTACGACTTCGCGGCGGGCCTGGACATCGTGCACAAGGCCCTGGCGGTGCCCACTCGGACCATCGCGGACAACGCGGGCGTCCGGGGCACGGTCGTTGTCGCGAAGATCTCGGAGAGCACCAAGCCCGAGTTCGGGTACAACGCCCTCACCGACGAGTACGGCGACATGATCGCGCAGGGCGTGATCACGCCGACCAAGGTGGACCGCTCCGCGCTGCAGAACGCCGCGAGCGTCGCCGGAATCCTCCTCGCCGCCGACTGCATCATCACGACGCGCCCGGAGAAGAAGGACGACCACGGTCACGGCCATGGTCACGGACACGGCGGCGGGATGCCGGGCATGGGCGGCATGGGCGGGATGGGTGGCATGGGCGGCATGGGCGGCATGGATTTCTGATCCGCGGGCAACAAGCCCGGTTCGCGTAGGAATGCAACGGAGGCTGAATCATGGCGAAGGCCGGAGATCTCATCGGACGGAGCGGCGGGGCGGGCTACGGCCCGCGTCCGAAGCCCGCGATCAAACCGATCGTGGACAAGAACGCCGACAAGTTGAACCCGTCTCACCCCGACTTCAAGCCGCCGAAGGATGTCGTGCCGCCGCCCACCGGGCAGCGTTCGACCGGCGGACCGGGCGCGACCGGCGTGCGGCCGAAGGTGTAGCAGGGGCGTATCCGGCTCCGGGCCGGGTGACTCGTAAGGAGACCACTTCATGGCCAGGCCCAGCCGGCTCTTTCGTCTCGAACTCCTCGGGCTGCTGTCGCTGACAATTGCCTCCGGCGCCGCCGCGGGCGATTGCGCCGACGAACGGACGAGCGAACCGAACGCCGTGACGATCACCCAGGTGCCCGACGGAGTGCGGACGACGCTCGAGCGCGAGACCGCCGGCGGCTCCATCACCGGGATCGAACGCGAGACATCGGATGGCGCGCCGGTCTACGAGGCCGCGGCGACCGTGGGCGGAAAGAAGTGGGAAATCGTGATCGCCGGCGACGGCCGGCTGATCTCAAAGAGGCAGGACCGTTAGAACGTTTGGCCGGCCCCGGGCCGGCTCGAAGCAGAGGTCGCAAGACCGCAACTGGAGATCGCATCATGGCAGTGAAACCGCTGGAAGATCGCGTGCTGGTCAAGCCGATCGAGACCGAGTCCAAGACCGCGTCGGGGATCTACCTCCCCGAGACCGCCAAGGAGCGCCCCGTGCGCGGGCGCGTCGTCGCGACCGGTCCCGGCAAGCGGCTGGACAACGGCAAGCGGGCCCATCTCACGGTGAAGACCGGCGACACGGTCGTCTACGGCAAGTACTCGGGCACGGAAGTGGAGATCAAGGGCGACAAGCACCTGATCCTCCGCGAGACCGAGTTGCTCGGAGTCATCGAGGGCTGACGGCGGGGGGAGCCCCCCGGGGAACCCATGAACCAGCTGCGCAAGCTCGTCTCGAACATGCGGCGCGTCGTGGTGAAGACCACGCCGAGGCTGTTCTTCGTGCGCGGGCACCCGCGGTCGGGCACCAACTGGGCCGGCGCGCTCCTCAACCTGCACCCCAAGATCCACTGCACCGGCGAGTATCACTTTGATCAGATCCTCGACGCGGTGCGCGGCCTGCAGCGACAGACCTGGCACCTGACGGGGCGCGAGCCCGTCCGGACCGTGCTCGACGAGTGCATGGCGGACATGATCCGCCGATGCCTGATGGCAACGGCGCCGGAAACCGGGGCCGACGTGCTCGGCGACCGCACGCCGCGCGAACTGCCGGACGACGGGCGCGGGCCCGCTCCCGATGCGCCGTTCATCCTCATGGTCCGGGACGGACGGGATGTCGCGGTCAGCTGGACGTTTCACCTGCTGCGCCAGCCCAAGACGGTGATCGACACGGTCGTTCCGCAGGCCCTTCGGGCGACCTTCCAGGGCGCGGCGGACGAGTTCCAACGCGATCCCAAGGCCTTCGCCGCGGACCCGGCGCGACTGTTCGCGCACGAGGGCTGGCTGCGCTTCGTGGCGCGGCGCTGGGGGGCGTGGGTGCGCCACGACGCGAAGGTGGTCGAGAGCCTGGAGAAGGCGGGAGAAACGGGGCGAGTGTTGGTCGTCCGGTACGAGGCGTTGCACGCGGATGTGGAAAGCGGCCGGAGCGAGATGTACGCGTTCCTCGGGCTCGAACCGTCCGAGGCCGCCCCGCTCTCGCGCGAGACGCGCACGCAGGCCGGGTTCGGCCGCGAGGACCCCTCGTCGTTCTTCCGCAAGGGCGAGGTCGGCGACTGGCAGCGGTTCGCCACCGACGCCATGAAGGACTGGTTCCGGCAGGAGGCGGGCGACGCCCTCATCGCGCTCGGGTACGAGAAGGACAACGACTGGTGAGCACGCGCGAGGCACAACTCGGTCCCGTCCCGGCGCGCCCGGTCGCCGTGGAGACGCCGCGCCTCGGCGACGGGCACGTCGTGCGGCTCGGTGATCGCGAGCTGCGCCTCTTCTTCCTGTGCGGCCATCCCAAGTCCGGCACCAACTGGGTCGGGGCGATCCTCAACCTGCACCCGGAGATGCTCTGCCGCGGCGAGTTCCGCTTCGAGGCGCTGCGGGGCGCGTTCGACCGGATGGAGCGCCATTGGTGGCACGTCGCCCATGATGAGCCGGTGCGCGTCGAGGCGGAGCGGTGCTTCCGCGAGACCGTCTGCCGCATCATGCTGGCCGTGGCCCCGATGAACCCGCACGCCGAGTGGGTGGGCGACCGCACGCCGCGCCGCTTTGAGTCGTACATCCCCGGCGCGCCGACGGTCTACGTCCAGCGCGACCCGCGCGACGTGCTGGTGAGCTGGACGCACCAGGAGATCCGCGAGGCGGGGCCGAACTTCGGCGTCGAGCCGCACCGGACGAACATGGCGCCGCTGCGGGAGTCATTCCTTGCCGACGCGTCGTACTTCGTGTCGCATCCGGAGCGTCTGCTCTCGAGCGAGCCGTGGGTGCGGTTCGCGGCACGCCGGTACGCGGCCCACGTTTCGAAGGATCGGGAGGCGCTGGCGCGAGCGGGCGGGCCCGGCGCGCCTGTCCACATCGTGCGCTACGAGCGGCTGCACGCGGACTTCGAGAAGGAGCGAGCGGCGCTCTACCGGTTCTTCGGGCTGGACCCCGCGCGGGCCCGGCCGGCGGACCGCGCGACGCGGACGCTCCCCGGCTTCGAAGGCGAGGACCCGACGAGCTTCTTCCGCAAGGGCGAGGCCGGCGACTGGCGGCGCTATTTCACGGACCACGCCAAGCGCTGGTTCAAGGACGAGGCCGGAGAACTGTTGATCGAACTGGAGTACGAGAAGGACTTGCAATGGTGATGCCCGACCGCACACGGAACCCATCCCGCTCGGCGCGCGCCGGGCGGCTCGGCGATGCCCGGGATGGGACCACGCGCGTGCACGGGCGCTAAGACTCAGGAGACTCTGACCATGGCGACGAAGCAGATCATGTTCGAAGACGCGGCCCTGCTCGAGATGAAGCGGGGTGTGGACCGCCTGACCGACGCGGTCAAGTGCACGATGGGCCCCAGCGGGCGCCACGTCGTGATCGAGAAGTCGTACGGCGGCCCGACCGTCACCAAGGACGGCGTCTCGGTGAGCAAGGAAATCACGCTCCCCGAGCCGTTCGAGTCCATGGGCGCCAAGATGGTCAACGAGGTCGCCAAGAAGACCGCCGACAAGGCCGGCGACGGAACGACCGCCGCCACCGTGCTCGCCCAGGCGATCTTCTCCGAAGGTCTCCGGCACGTTACCGCCGGCGCCAACCCCGTGCACCTGCAGCGCGGCATCAACAAGGCCGCCGAGGCCGCCGCCGCCGCCATTGACGGCATGGCGACCAAGTGCAAGGGCAAGGAAGACTACAAGAAGATCGCGACCGTCTCCGCCAACCACAACGCCGAAGTCGGCGAACTCATCGCCGAGGCGATCTCCAAGGTCGGTCCCGACGGCGTCGTCGAGATCGAGGACGGCAAGACCGCCGAC
>CAZMPE010000291.1:0-4268 GCA_964567955.1 uncultured Phycisphaeraceae bacterium
CGCCAGACCGCGTGGAAGTGCATGGAGCGGTCGGTCCAGGAGCGTTCGCCGCGGTTCACGGTGGCGCCGAAGGACGCGGCGACGTCCGCGGATCCGAGGTTGATCAGCTCGATGCGGGCGGTACGGGCGAAGGGCATCGTCCAGCGGCATCGCAGGGAGCCGTCGGGGGTGATGGACCTGTACCAGTCGTTGTAGGGATTGATGCCGATGCCTGAGCCGAAGAAGTCGCCCACGGGGCACCAGATCGTCTGTTCGCCGTCGAAGGTGGCGGCGATGACGACGGAGCGGAGAGCCTGGTCGAGTTCGTTGGCGTGCAGCTTGATGGAGAGATCGGTGATCGCCGCGGGGCCGGCGTTGCTGTCGAGGATGACGAGCGAGCCGCCCGGCATGATGGTGCCGAGGCGCTGGGGCGGGGGATCGGGCCACGGGGCGGCGAGGCCGGATTGCGTGCGCTGGATCGCGGGCGCGTTGCTGAGGTCGTCGGCGGTGATGGAGCGGACGTCCGAGCCCGCTGCGTAGGTTCGGTAGTTCACCTGGTAGTAGAAGCCGTCGGAGTCGCTGGTGATCTTGCAGTGTTTGGCGTACGGGATGGGGAGGTAGAGGTTCCAGCCGCGCGAGCGGACGCCGGAGAGGGGCTCGGTGAGGGTGGTATCGCCGATGGTCCACTTGCCGCCGAGGATGTCGGTCATGGGGACTTCGAAGGCGGGGTAGGGAAGGCCGTCAAGGTAGACGCGGAGGGTGCCCTTGGGGTTGGCGGACCAGATGCGGACGACGGCGCCGGGACCGTCGGCGTCCATCATGACCCATTCGCGCCGGTTGGGCGCGGTGTGTTCGACGCGGAGGAACTTGCTCGCGTCGCCGTTGGCGAACCAGGTCGATGGGTCGGAGGCAGACGTGGAGGCGCGGTCGTAGGAGGAGAACTGGCGGCAGGTGTACGCGGGATCGGGCAGCCGGGCGACCGCGTCGCGATCGACCATCTCGTTCAGAAGTGACACGAACGTTACCGGAGGGCCGGCGAAGGCCGCGGGTGTCGCGAGAACGAGGACGGCGAGGGATCGGGTGGGCGCGTTCATGGCTGCTCCCATCAAGAGGAGACGGCAGCTTACCGTGCAACGACTTGCGGCTGCAGGAGGCGCGCTGTCAACTGTACGGCATGGCGTTGGACGCCGGGATGTCAGGAGATGGCGCCGACCCCTCACCCGGTCGCCCCGCTTCGGCGGGGCGATCCCCAAGGGGAGAGGGAACGGCACGCGGCGTCGCCGTTTGCGCAGGCGAATGACCCTCTCGGACGGAGCGAAGCCGATGGAGATGGATCGTCGTGGGTTTCTGAAGAGCACGGGAGTGGCGGCGGGCGGAGTGCTCGGGTGCGGCGTGCCGGCGCTGGCGGCGCCGAGGCAGCCGGCCGCGCTGATCCCGTGGGAGAAGGGTTACACGCCCGCGGGGCTGGCGGCGTTGCGGGTGCGCGGCGAGCGGCGCGAGTACCGGGGCGATGAGCAGTTCGCGATCGGGATGCCGGTCGGGGGGATCTGCGCCGGGCAGTTGTATGTGCTGGGGGACGGCTCGCTGGGCGGGTGGCACATCGACGGACGCCTGAACCCGACGGGGTACGGGAGCACGAGTTACACGCCGCGGCAGCCGGCGCGGGAACTGGAGCAGGGGTTCCGGGTGCGGGTCGGGGGGTCGGAGTGGTCGCTCGCTGAAGCGAGCACGGGATTCATAGGTGAGTATCCGATGGCGGAGGTGAGGTACGGGACGCTGCGGGTGACGGAGCCGAGGAGCACGCCCGCCGTGGTCAATGTGACGATGCGGGCGTACTCGCCGTTTTGTCCTTTGAATGCGCGAGAGTCGGCGACGCCGTGCACAGTGCTGCGGTTCGAGATCCGCAATGCCGCGCGGGTGCGTCTTTCGGGGACGCTCACGGGGCGGCTGGAGAACGGGGTGGAGCGGGGCGGGGACGAGATCCCGGTGCTGCGCCAGAACCGCGTGGTGCGCGGCGAGGGGCTGACGTCCGTGATGATGAGCGCGGGCGAGATCCGCGGGAGAAGAATGGCGCGGCCGGATCGGGTGCTGGATGACTTTGAGGGCGACGTGTACGTCGGGTGGAAAGTCGAGGGCGAGGCGTTCGGGGTCGGGCCGGCGCGCGGGACGGAGAAAGACCAGAACCCGGTGAGCGGGTTTGCGGGGGCCGGGCTCGTCAACAGTTTCCGCGGCGGGCAGGGGACGCCGGCCGGAGATCGGCCGACGGGGAAGATGACGAGCGAGGAGTTCAACATCGACCGGGACTACCTGGCGTTCCGGATCGGGGGCGGGGCGCATGCCGGGAAGACGTGCCTGAACCTGCTGGTGGACGGGGCCGTCGTGCGGACGGCGACGGGGAGGAACAGCGAACGGCTGGAGGGGCGCGCGTGGAACGTGCGCGAGTTTGAGGGGAAGCGTGCGCGGCTGGAGATCGTGGACGATGCGACGGGGGGATGGGGGCACGTCAACGTGGACCGGCTGGTGCTGACCGACCAGCCGGGAAGGGAACTGAATCGCCCCGCGCCGGACTCACCGGCGAACGGGACGATGTGCCTGTCGTACCTCGGTGCCGCGGAAGCCCGCGCGGCGGCCAACGAGGGGGACTTCTTCGAATCGGAAGGCGCGGCGCCGGTGGCGGAGATCGATGCGCCGTTTGATCTCGACCCGGGGGCGAGCGTCGAGATGGTCTTCGTCGTGTCGTGGCACTTCCCCAACCTGCACACGGGGCAGGGGCAGATGTACACGAACTGGTTCGGCGATGCGCTGGACGTGGCGAAGTTCATCGCGGCGAATGACCGGAGGCTGTACGAGACGACGGAGCTTTTCCGGCGGACGTGCTACGAGGAGACGACGCTGCCGTGGTGGCTGATGCTGCGGCTGATGATGCCGACGGCCAACCTGGCGACGGGGACCGCGCAGTGGTGGAAGAACGGGCGGTTCTGGGGGTGGGAGGGCGTGGGGTGCTGCCACGGGACGTGCACGCACGTGTGGAACTACTCGCACGCGGAGGCGCGGCTGTTCCCGGAGTTGGCGCGGTCGGTGCGGGTGATGCAGGATTTCGGGACGGCGTTTGAACCGGCGACGGGGCGGATCGCGTTCCGCGGCGAGCTGGACAAGGGTTTCGCGTACGCGGGGGACGGGCAGGCCGGGGCGGTGCTCAAGGCGTATCGCGAGCACCTGTGCAGCGCGGACGATTCGTTCCTGAAAGAGAACTGGGAGAAGATCCGGCTGGCGCTGGCGTTCCTGATCGGGAAGGACAGAGAAGGCGACGCGGGCGATCCCAACGGCATCATCACGGGGAGCCAGCACAACACGTACGACATCGACTTTGTCGGGCCGAACACGTTTGTCGGGTCGCTGTACCTGGCGGCGCTGCTGGCGGGGGCGCGGATGGCGGAGTTGATGGGGGACGAAGCGGCGGGGACGTACCGGGCGATCGCGGAACGCGGGCGGGCATGGACGGAAGCGAACCTGTTCAACGGCCGGTTCTTCGTGCAGCGGCTGGAGCCGGGGCAGGAGACGCGGTTCCAATACGGATCGGGGTGCCTGTCGGACCAGCTCTTCGGGCAGACGTGGGCGCGGCTGCTGGGGCTGGGGACGGTGTACAACCCGGGGCTCGTGTTCACGGCGCTGCGGTCGGTGTACGGGCACAACTTCGTGCCGTCGGGGGGCGCGCTGGGGGCGTACAACGCGAAGTACCCGGCGGAGCGGGAGTTTGCGTCGGCGCGCGAGGCGGGGCTCCTGATCTGCACCTGGCCGGATGAAGGAAGGCCCGGCGAGCCTGTGCGATACCGCGACGAGGTGTGGACGGGGATCGAGTACCAGGTCGCGGCGGGGATGGCGGCCGAGGGGATGGTGGACGAGGCGCTGGTGCTGGTCAAGGCGATCGACGAGCGGTACGACGGACGGCTGCACAACCCGTGGAACGAGGTGGAGTGCGGCGACCACTATGCGCGGGCGATGGCGTCGTGGGGCGTGCTGCAGGCGTTGGCCGGGTTCGAGTACGACGGGCCGGCGGGGGCGATCGGGATGTCGCCGCGGATCGTGCCGGAAGACTTCGCGGCGATCTTTGTCGGCGCGGAGGGGTGGGGGCTGATGAGCCAGAAGCGCGGCGACCGGGAGCAGGTGAACCGGATCGAGGTGCGATGGGGACGGCTGCGGGTGGCGAGTTTCGCGACGAGGCTGGACCGGGGGGAGCGGGCGCGGCAGGTTACGGGACGGGCAGCGGGCGCGGCGGTGGAGTTCGCGAG
>CAZMPE010000292.1:0-3142 GCA_964567955.1 uncultured Phycisphaeraceae bacterium
TCACCTGTCGCCTTCGGCGACATCCTCTCCCCCAAGGGGAGAGGAAGGGAGGGGCACTCGAGTCGGTGGCGCCCCCGCCACGCGATCAGGCCGGCGAGAGCGACGAGCGACGCCGGTCCGGGCACGGTCGTCACGATGAGCGTCGGCGTCGGCGAGGGGCTGGTCCCGACGAACGGGTGTGTGTAGCCGAACATCACCTCGTCGGGCGGGAACGAAGAGAGCGTTCCCAGCATCCCGCTGAGCACCACAGGCCCGCCGGCAAAGAAGTTGAGGTAGGGCAACGCCGACGGGTCGAGCGCGATCGAGAGCGTCGTGCCGTTCGTGCCCATATCCACGCCGACGGAGGCGAATGGCGGCGCCATGCTCAGCGAACTGGTGAGCATGTCGTAGAGGGCGATCGCCGCGGCGGCTCCAGCCGCCGTGAACGGGTCATGAATCACCGTCAGGTCCGAAGCGAGGGCGCTCATCGCCGCGGGGCTGGGGATCTCGCTGCCCGCGAGGATGTAGGTCTCGCCCGGCGAGGGGCTCGAGTACCCGGGGCCGCCGTCGGGGATGACCGCGGCGTTGTAGACCATGAGCGTGGCCCCGATGATCTCGTCGGTGACGCCGGAGAGGTCGAAGGTGAAGTAGTTGCGGCGCGGCACGTGGGCCCCGCCGAGCGGGCCGTCGACGATGGCGCCGGTCGAGTAGTTGTACTTCGCCGTCGGCACGATCGTCCCGTCGTAATCCGACGTGCGGCCGAGAGCGTTGATGAAGCCGCTGTCCACGGCGGGGATGGAGAAAACGTCGGCGTTCGCGGATGAGGCGGCGACGGCGAGCACGAGCGTGAGGATTCGGGCGGTTTTCATGACGGGTCCTTTCGGGCCCCCGGCGCGCCGGAGACAGATCCGGTCCGTGCCGATCGGGGCGTACCCGTCTCCAGCGATCAATCCGGCCCGAGGTCACGCGGCGGGCGCAGTGGCGACGAGCCCCAAGCCCGGTCCGCGGCCGGGATGGATGCACATCATGCCGACGCACCCGAACGAGGAGGATCAGGTGGGGCGGACGATCGAGAGCTCGACCCTCCACCACGCCGACTTCGTCAGTTTCGACAGGGCGATGGTGCTGGGGAAGAAGGCGGGGGCCTGAACGCCCTGACGATCTGGGTGGGCCTTTCAGGTCGCGGCGCGGTATGCTGCGGTTGATCTGATTCAACCGCCCCCAACTCTCGGAGATGCCCCGTGAACAGCAAGGACAAGGTCAAACTCATCGCGGCGATCGTCATTTTCGTCATCGCGATTATTCTGATCGCCTGGAACTTCGGGCTGTTCAGCGGGGGTACGCCGACGGTCAACCCGCCGCCGGCGAATCCGGATGGGACGCAGACGCCGGGCGGCGGCGCGCGGACCGCTCCGTCCGGAAGCTGATCGGACCTGTCTTCGATGGGACCGCACACAAATACGCGCCCCGACCGGGTCGGGGCGCGCCGTGTGATCATCGGGTTATCCGAGGGCGATTACTGACCGGATGGCTTGAAGATGAGAGCGTAGTCCTCGGTAATCAGGTTTGCTTCCGGATTCGAGGGGTTCTTCGGGAGGACGGGCACATACTTCGCGTGCCCGTCGTAGAACGCCATGACCGACTTGTTGATGTCGCCGTATTCGCCGACCCAGTTCTGCGTGGTGTTGGCCACGATGTCGGTGGTCTGATCATGAATCCAGACGAACTTGCCCGTGGGATCGTACTCGCTGGCCAGACGGATCCGGCGGACCCCTTCCTTCCAGCGGGCCGAGCCGGGGTAGGCGTTCGGGCTCCACGCGGCGTACTGCGTCATCGCCGTTGAATCCCACCAGCGCATGTTCGTGTGGTAGCTGGTGCCGACGTCGTCGTAGCTGCTGACTTCAAAGCTAGGATTCGGCCAGGCGCGCTGGTGTGTCTTCTTGTCACCGGGCGACTTGAACACGGGCATCTGCAGCGTTTCGCGCTGGGCGTCGCTCGGCGTGCCCTCGTTGAATAGGGCGGGCAACGAGTTGTATCCCGTGGGCTTCTCGATCACAATCTCGTTGTACAGGTGGTTGTTGATCGGGCGGGCGTACGCGGGCTCGTCGAAGGCGCCGCCGTAGGCGGTCTGCCAGTACTTGTGTGTGTTCTTCCCGCCGTAGTTCCAGGTGTCCCAGCCCGCGATCGAGCCGTTGTTCCAGCTCATCCGCATCGGGATGCCGTCTTTATTCTCGAAGCGGTATGTTGATTGGGCCGTGAAGATCTGGTGGAGGTTGCTCAGCGATACCGCGAGCCAGCCCGCGCGGCGGGCCTTGCCCAGCGCCGGCAGGAGGATGCCGATCAACAGGGCGATGATCGCGATCACCACCAGCAACTCGATCAGCGTGAATGCCCGACGCGTTTTCGTCCGCATGGTCGATCTCCGGGGCCCGTGTGGGCCGGCCTGGTTCGCGGGCGCCCCAAAGGGCACCCAACGCCCCGGGACGGCGAGCCCGAATGGGCCCGTTCCGCTGCGGGGTTTCTCTTCAAGTCCAATCGTACACGATCCGTCAGGGGATGCAAGGTAATCGGAATCGGACCCGATTTTGCCCAACCTCCGGTCGGGGACCCCGCGAGCCGCTTTCGGAAACCGCGTGTCGGCGGCGGGCCGGAACCTCGCCCGACTTTCTGATTCCGGGAGAGGCCCGATCCGATTGCTATAACAGGCGTATCGGCCGGAAGCGTTCTCACCGGCCAGGGCCCGAACAGGCAGCAACTATGGCCAGAGACATCCCGGTCGGCAACGGCGACCTGCTCATTACGTTCGACCGGCTGTACCGGGTGCGCGATATCTACTTCCCCCACGTCGGGCGGTACAACCACACCGATGGGCATGTCCAGCGGTTCGGCGTCTGGGCCGACGGGCAGTTCGCGTGGATCGAGGACGCGGGCTGGACCCGCGAGCTGCGGTATAAGCCCGACACGCTGATCACCGAGGTGCGGCTTGTGCACGAGGGGCTGGGCCTCGAGCTCACCTGCCACGACGCCGTGGACTCGCACGAGCCGGTCTACTTCCGCAAGTCGATCGTGCGCGACCTGACCGGGCGGCAGAGGGACGTGCGGCTCTTCTTCCATTACGACCCGTCGATCCGCGGCTCGCCGGTCGGCGACACGGCGAACTACG
>CAZMPE010000292.1:3152-4267 GCA_964567955.1 uncultured Phycisphaeraceae bacterium
ACCACCAGCCTCGTCCTGTACAAGGACGACGCGTACTTCCTGATCAACGCCTGCGACCAGCACAAGTGCGGGATCGACCACTGGGCGATCGGCACCAAGCGGGTGGGCGGGGCGGAGGGGACGTGGCGCGACGCCGAGGACGGGCAGCTCGGACGCAACGCCATCAGCCAGGGCTCGGTGGACGCGACCGTGGGGTTCAACCTTCAGGTGCCGGCGCACGGGGAGGCTTCGGTCACCTCCTGGCTGGCGTGCGGGCACTCGTTCGCGGACGTCAAGCAGCTCAACCGGCGGATCCAGGAGTCGGGCCCCGACCGGATGCTCAACCGGACCGAGGCCTACTGGCGGCTCTGGTCGCGCAAGGAGCCGATCGACACCTCGCCGCTGCCCGAGCCGATCCGCGACCTCTTCACCAAGAGCCAGCTCGTGCTGCGGACGCAGATCGACAACCGGGGGGCGGTGCTGGCGGCGAACGACAGCGACGTGACGGCCTACGGCGGCGACCACTACTCGTACTGCTGGATGCGGGACGGGGCGCTGGTGGCCTACGCCCTGACGCTGGCCGGGCACGGGGAGATGTCGCGGAGCTTTTTCCGCTTCTGCGCGCGGACGGTCGACAAGGACGGGTACTTCCTGCACAAGTACTCGCCGACGGGGCACCTGGCGTCGAGCTGGCACCCGTGGATGCTCGACGGGCAGAAGGTCCTTCCCATCCAGCAGGACGAGACGGCGCTGGTCGTCTGGGCGCTGCGCCGGCACTTCGAAACCTTCCGCGACGTCGAGTTCGTCAAGGCGCTCTACGAGCCCCTCGTCATCCGGCCCGCCGAGTGGATGCTCGAGTACCGCGACCACAGCGGGCTGCCCCTTCCGTCGTGGGACCTGTGGGAGGAGCGCCGGGGCGTCCACACCTTCACCGTCGGCGCGACGATCGGCGCGCTGCACTCCGCGGCGGCCTTCGCGCGGGATTTCGGCGAGCTGGACCGGGCGGCGGTGTACACGGAGAGCGCGGAGCGGATGAAGGGCTCGCTGCGCCGGCATCTGTGGCACCCGGAGCGGAAGCGGTTTGCGCGGATGGCGACGGCGCTGGACGACGGGACGTACCGGCTGGACATGACGGC
>CAZMPE010000293.1:0-4246 GCA_964567955.1 uncultured Phycisphaeraceae bacterium
TTACGGGTCGATCTGCGGCGCGTTGTAGACCAGCGTGATGGGATCGACGGCGCCGGAGGTGACGAGGATGCGGCCGTCGACGACGGCGAGCCGGCGCGGGGGCTCCCAGAGCACGAGATTGTGTTTGACGCCCTGGAGGCGTCCGGTGCGCGCGTCGAGCAGGTGCAGCGCGTAGGCGGGCCGGCCGTCCGGGAGCCGGTTCTGCCAGGTCTCCATCGTGACAAAGGAGCGTTCGGTGGGGACGGGGATGAGGAACTGCCGTCCGGTGCCGGCGTCCAGGACGTTGCGGCCCTGGTCGCCGCCGAGGGCGTCGATGCCGACGAGGCGGCCGAGGGGCGGCCCGCCGGCGGGTCCGGGGTCGAAGACGAGCACGCCGCGGGAGGTCATGAAGGCGACGTTGATGGTTCCGTCGGCGCCGCGGATTTCGGCGGCCTCGATGGGCCAGGCGCCGACGAGGCGTTCGAAGGTGTCGAGGGGCTGATCGGCGACGCGTCCGGTGGCGAGCGAGGCGAGCCAGAGGCCGTGGGCCTGATCGAGGATGAAGAGGCGGTCGCCGAAGATCCACGCGTCGAGGGATTCGAAGGCGGGGCCTCCGGGGATGACCCAGTTGGTCGTGGCGCGCGAGGGGTCGACGGCGATGATCTCGGAGCGGAGCCCGAGGACGAGTCCGGCGCCGGGCTTGCCCGAGGTGGTGGCGCCGACGAGCCGGAGCCATCGCGGCGGCTCGGAGAGCGTGTCGAGGCGGTGAACGATCTGGCCGGTGACGGCGTCGTGGACGACGGCGGCGGGCCGGTGGCCGGCGACGGCGCCGAGGTCATCGGCGGGCGCCCGCGCGCCGCCGATGGCGACGAGGCCGCCTCCGACGCCGAGGTCGTAGACGCGGTTGACGTCGCTGAGCGTGCGCCAGAGGGGCTTGCCGGTGCGGGGGTCGAAGGCGGCGAGCCGTCCGACACGGTCGGCGAGGACGATGACCTGCTCGTCCATCGCGAAGATGAGGTCGGAGGCATCCTGCGCGCCGTCGAGGGGGGTGTCGACGCGGGTGCCGGCGAGGGCGGCGCGTTCCTGGTTGCGCGCGTCGTTGACGAAGACGGTGGAGAAGGGTTCGGTGCGCCAAAGGGTCCGGCCGGTGATCGCGTCGATGCGTTCGATGACCGGGCCGCGCTCGTCGTTGGTCCAGAACAGATAGACCGACTGCGGATCGACGCGGAGGAGGCGCGGGGCCTGGCCCTGGTAGGGGCGGTTCCAGAGCATGGCGAGGTGTCGTGCGGCGGCCTCGGCGGGCGCGGCGGGTGCGCCGGTGGGCGGGCCCCAGAGGGCGACCATGGAGCTGCGTGCGGAGACGAGCATGACGTGCTCGCTGGCGGCGATGCGTCCGGATCGGACGGGCTCGAGGACGGCCCAACCCTCGATGGTCTGGACCTCGGCGGCGATCTCCGGGCCGATGCGCGGGAGCCGGACGACGGCGGAGAGCGAGGCGGCCAGGTCGGAGGCGAGGCGGTCGGCGTCGAGCGTGACGCCGTGGTCGGTGAGGGCGAGAGCGCGGTGGTCGGTGCGGAGACGTCCGAGGAGTTGCGCGGCGGCGAAGACCTGGTCGAGAGCGCGGAGGCGGTTGATGAGGCGGCCGGCGATTTCGCCGAGCATGTCGGGCTCGGTGCGCCGGCCGGCGGCGCGGGAGAGTTCGGCGGCGGCGAGTCCCTCGCGGAGCGCGGCGACGGAGGCGTGCCCGCGTCCGGCGGCTTCGTGCGCGTCGGCGGCGAGGGCCCAGACGCCGGGGTTGACGGCGGCGGCGGGGTAGCGTCGGGCGAGGGCCTCGAGGGCGGCGGGCGTCGGCTTGGCGCCGAGCGCGTCGAAAGCGGCGCGGGACTCGGCGTCGAAGACGGCATAGATGGCGGCGCCGTTGTCGATGAGGAGCTGGCGGACGCGGCGCGCCGCTTCGACATCGGCGCGGATGCGGACGCGCGGGCCGCGCCACGGGGCGGCGGCGAGCGATGGATCGGCGAGGACGCGCTGGTACGCCTCGGCGGCGACGGCGGGTTTGAGTTCGGCTTCGCGGAGGCGTCCGAGGGCGAGGAGGTGTGTGACGCGGTCCTCGGCGCTGCGGCTGGCGGAGCCCATGCGGTCGATGACGGCGGAGAGCGAGGCGTGGTCGAGGGCGGGGTGAGCGCCGGCGACGGGGTCGACGTTCCATCGCTCCTGGGTGGCCTCGACCATGGCGCGGAGCGACTCGAAGAGCCGGGCGCGAGCGGGCGCGGTGGCGGCGGGGTTGAGAAGGATGGCGGCGAGGGCCTTGTCGGCGGCGGGGGCGATTTCTTCGTGGTGCGCGGCGCGGTAGGCGAGCTCGGCGTAGGTGACGGCGGGGTCCGGGTTGGCCGGGTCGGCGGCCATGCGTTCGCGGAGGAGGTTCTGGGCGACGGGCCAGGTGAGGTAGCTGTGGACCTCGGCGCCGTCGATCACCAGGAACTGGCTCGGGCTGGGCAGGACGTTGCCCATGCGCTCGAGGGAGCGGAGGGCGGCCTCTTCGCCGGGGCGATCGGCGCGGACGGCGGCGACGCCCCTGGTGAGCGGGACGAGGAGTTGATCGCCGGCGATGACGACGCGACCGGCGATCTCGGGCGGGCCGAGCGGTCGCGAGAGCTGGATGCGTCCGGCGGCGATGTCGCTGATCGGGAGGAACGCGATCCGGGCTCCGCCCACGGCGGCGATGGTGTCGCCGACGCGGAGGAGGTAGTCGGGCTCGCCGAGGAGCCCGGCGGCGCGCCGGGCCGTGATCTGGCCGGTGGCCCGCTCGAGGCGGAGGACCTCGCGGTGATCGGGCGAGAGGGTGACGATCGAGTCGCCGTCGATGATCGGGGCGTTCCAGCGCCACGGGAGGCTGGTGGCGTCGCCGATGCTGGTGGCGGGGATGCGCCGGACCCAGACGGGGCGGCCGGTCTCGGCCTCGACGGCGGCGATGACGCCGAGCTGGTCGGCGCAGTAGACGATGCCGTCGGCGAGCGTGCAGGTGTCGGTGATGCGCCGCTCGCGGATGAAGGGGAGGGCGCCGGCGCTGGCGATGAGCCGGACCCAGCGCAGCTCGCCGGTGTTGATGGCGATGCCGACGAGGTAGACGCTGACGACGCGCCGCGTCTGCGGCGCCTTGCGGGCCATGAGGATGACGGTGTCGCCGGCGACCATGGCCGGGCCGCGGACGCTGGAGGACTCGAGCTGCGGGTCGAGGCCCTGGACGTGAACGGACCAGAGCGTGCGCCCGGTGGCGGTGTCGAGGGCATGGGTGCGCGGGTCGCCGTCGCGCGAGCCGTCGTTGGCGAGGCCCGTGGTGGCGACGAGGATGTTGCCCGCGAGGGTGACGCTGTTGGTGTCCTCGACGGCGCGGGCGACGCCGCGGTTGGCGCCGACTTCTCGCGCGGCCCAGGGCTCGACGTCCTCGTCGGGCATGGGCTGGACGGACCAGATGGGCCTGAGGGTGAATCGGTCGCGTGCGGTGACCCACGTGCCGTCGTTGATGTAGAGCGTGTCGGCGCGGACGGTGGGGATGATCCAGAGGCTGGTGGCGTCGCGGAAGTCGTTGGGGATGAAGGGGGTGGTGCCGTCCTCGGAGGCGGCGCGTGCGAGTTCGGGCGGCTCGATGCGCGCCGACCAGAGCGGGCGCGTGGGGATGTCGTCGGGCGGCGGCGCCCCGGCGGGCGTGCGGAGGTCGAGGAGGGGGAGGTCGAGGGCGGGGGGGCGCGGGGCTCGCGGCCCGGGCTCGAGGGCGAGGCCCGCTTCGGCGGCCCAGCGCGCGGCGCGGTCGCCGGGTTGATCGAGGTAGGCGTCGACGGCGTGGAGCAGGCGCGCGACGCGGGCGCCGAGCGCGGGGTCGGCGCGACGGTCGGGGTGGTTCTCGAGTTGTTCGAGGGTGATGCGTGCGGCGTCGAAGCGGGCGGCCTCGAGCTGGTGCTGGGCGACGCGGAGCGCGCCCTCGAAGCCGGCGCGGGTGAGGAGGCGTGTGTTTTCGGCGGCGCGGGCGCCGTCGATCGTTCCCGCGGCGAGCATCTCGGCGGCGCGGGCTTCTTCGGCGAGGCGGTAGCGTTCGAGGAGGGCGGGCGAGGCGAGGATGGTGGCGTGGACCTGATCGCGGACGGCGCGGAAGACATCGTCGCCGGCGGGGACGACGCGGTCGGGCTGCTCGTCGAGGAGGCGCTGGAGTTCTCGGGCCGCCTCGGCCTCGTTGCCGACGCGGACGAACTCGGAAGCCTGGGCGAGGGTG
>CAZMPE010000294.1:0-4236 GCA_964567955.1 uncultured Phycisphaeraceae bacterium
GTCGAGGGCGCCGACGCCGCGCGCCGCAGCCCCGCCGGACGCGCCCTCGCCGCGCTCATCGACGACGCCGGCCGATTCCGCGAAACCACCGCCGCCTGGGACGCCCTCGCCAGGGCCCTCGGATGGCCCTCCGACAAGGCCTTCGACGAACTCCTCGGACGGCGCGTTACCGTCGTCCTCCGCGGCGTGCACGCCGACACCGTCGCCGATTGGGCCATCGTCAGCGAGGTCACCGCCGACGCAGAGCAGCGCCTGCGCAAGGCCCTCCCCCTCGCGCCCCGCTCCGCCGCCGGCGGTCTGGCCATCCTCGCCGTCGAGGGCGGACGCTACGAACTCATGATCGGCCGCCGCCCGGGCAACGCCGGCGGCGCCGCCATCCTCCTGGCGCCGTCCGACGACGCCGCTCTCTTCGACGAACTCGTCCCCATCCTCCACGCCGACCTTCCGCCCGCCGCCCCGCGCTCCGAACCCTGCCGCGTCTTCGCCATGATCCGTGATCCCGCGAGCGCGGCCGCTCCGACTCCATTCCTCGCCTCCTTCACCGCTACCCTCAACAAGCCCCGTGACGGCTGGGCCGTCCGCATGTTCTGCCTCCCCGGCCAGGCCGCCGCCGCGCCCGCACTCGGCCGCTGGTCCGACAAGGCCCTCGACGCGATCCAGCCCGGCGCCGTCATCGCGGCCATCGGCGTCGTCGGCTCTTCGCCCCTCCACGCCATCACCGATCGCCTCGGCGTCTCCTCGATGGCGAAGTTCCCCGGCGACCTCGCCCCCGACGGCGCCGGCCGCGCCGTCGTCGTCGTTCACGAGTCCGACCCGCAGGTCTCACCCGAGAAACGCGCGATCTTCGCCGCGAACAAACAGCCCGACCTCAAGGCCCCGCCCCGCCCCGCCGACCGCGGCAGGCTCTCCATCACCCTCGCCGTTGAGACGCTCGACGAGCAGCGCACCATCGCCATCGGCGACGCCGCCGCCGCGGCGCTCAAGCTCTTCCTCGAGGGCCAGGAGCCGCCGCGCTTCCTCCCCGACGTCCGCGTCGATCTCGGCATCTCCGACCGCGCCGTCCGGGGCGTCCCCCTCGACACCGCGCCGAGCGCCGAGATCCTCGCCGTCGTCGGCAACGAGCCCATGCTCACGTGGGGCTTCGGCCGCTCGCGCGCCCGCGCCGTCGACGCCCCGAACCCCGGCTGGTGGGTCGTCTCGCTCATCCCCGCCGACCCGCCCGACGAGTGCCGCACCCGTGCCGTCCGCGACGCCCTCGAGCGCGAGGCCGCCGGCGGCGATCGCAACCGCCTCTCCGTCGGCATCGTCCGCCCCGCGCGCATCGAGACGCTCTCCGAACTCCTCGTCCCCGGCTTCGGCGCCGAGCTCCGCGCCCTGCGCTGGGTCGACACCGTCCGCTGGGACACCTGGCTCACCGACGACGGCTGCGTCGAGGGCTCGGTCGACATCCGGATGAAGGCCGACTCGCTGCGCTGAGCCGCGCACGCCTTCCCGTACACTCCCCGCCATGTCCCTCCTGCTCGGCATCGATATCGGCACCTCCGCCGTCAAGGCCGTCGTCTGCGACGAATCGGGGCGCGTCGCCGGCGTCGCCTCCGCCGACTACCCGATCAGCCGCCCGCGCCCGCTCTGGAGCGAGCAGGACCCGCGTGACTGGTGGTCGGGCGCGATCCGAGCGATCCGCGACGCCGCCGCCGCCGCCGGCGCACCCGCCTCCGACATCCGCGCCGTCGGCCTCAGCGGCCAGATGCACGGCTCCGTCCTCCTCGATCGCGCCGCGCTCGGTTCGGGCGGCCGCGCGGCCGACCCCCTCCGCCCCGCGATCCTGTGGAACGACCAGCGCACCGCCGCCGAATGCGCCGAGATCGAATCCGCCGCCGGCGGCCGGCGCGCCCTCGTCGAGCTCGTCGGCAACGCCGCGCTCCCCGGCTTCACACTGCCCAAGCTGCTCTGGATCCGCCGGCACGAGCCACAGATCTGGGCACGCGCGGAATCCATCCTGCTCCCGAAGGACTACATCCGCTTCCGCCTCACCGGCGAGGCCGCCACCGATCTCGGCGATGCTTCCGGCTTGCTGCTCCTCGATGTCGACCGCCGCCGCTGGAGCGACGCCGCAATCTCCCTGTTCGACATCAAGCCCTCGCTCCTTCCCCGGCTCGTCGAGTCCGGCGCGCCCACCGGCGCCGTCACCGACTGGGCCGCGGAACAGACCGGTCTCAAGCCGGGCACCGTCGTCGTCGGCGGCTCCGGCGACAACCAGGCCGGCGCCGTCGGCGCGGGCGTCGTAAAGGAGGGCGCGATTCTCGCCACGCTCGGCACCAGCGGCGTCGTCTACGCGCACTCGCGAAAGCCGCACAAGGACCTCCGCGACCCGGCCGCCTGCGGCCGCCTCCACACCATGGCCGCGGCCACCGGCTCCGCCCGCGCGCCCGGCGAGTGGTGCATCACAGGATGCATGCTCTCGGCCGCGGGGTCGCTGCAGTGGTGCCGCGACACGCTCTTCCCCGGTGTGCCGTTTGACACGCTGGTGAACGAAGCCGCCGCGGTCCCGGCCGGTTCGGCGGGACTGGTCTTCCTCCCGTATCTCACCGGCGAGCGCTGCCCGCACCCCGATCCGACCGCCCGCGCCGCGTGGATCGGGCTGACCGGCCGGCACACCCGCGCCCACCTCGTCCGCGCCGTTCTCGAGGGCGTCACCTTTGCGATGGCGCAGATCGTCGACCTCGTCCGCTCGATCGGCGTCGAGGTCAACTCCGCCCGCGTCGGTGGTGGGGGGGCCCGCTCCGCGCTGTGGCGGCAGATGCTCGCGGACAACTTTGGCGTGCCGGTGGCCCGCACCAACACGGACGAGGGCCCCGCGTTCGGCGCCGCGATCCTCGCGGGTGTCGGCGCCGGCGTATGGCCGAGCGTGCCCGCGGCGTGCGGCGCCGTGATCGCGGAGACGGACCGGCTCGCGCCCGATCCGGGAGCGCCGGCGCGCTACGCGCCGACGCGCGTCGTCTTCGACCAGTTGTACGGCGACCTGAAGGAGCGCTTCGGCGCGCTCGCCCGCGCCGAGGGCTGACTACCTCCGCCGGCGCGACATGAACAGGCCCGCCAGGCCCAGCGCCGCGGCCCCCGCCGGCGCCGGAACGATCTGGTACGAGACGTGCACGTTGTCGATGCCCCAGGACTCATCGGTCAGGCCCTGCATCACCTGGCCGCGGAACTTGATCGACAGCGTCGACGCCCCCGGCGCGCCGAAGTTGAGCGATATTCCGCGGTAGATCGAGTCGCTGTACGAGTTGAAGTCCATCGGCGCCGGGCCCACGTCCGGTGCGCGGAAGCTCTGCATGTTGTGCTGGTTCGCGAACGTCTCGTTGAAGATCTGCGTTCCGTTCGTGTAGACCATGAACCGGTCCTCGCCGTAGGTCGGCTCGTACCCGTCCCACGAATCGATGATGTACAGATCGAACTTCACGTTGTACTGGTACGACTGGCCCGGCTGCAGCGCCGCCGCGCTGGGGGCGTTGAGCGTCAGGGTCACGCTGTCCGTCATCGAGTACCGGCCCATGAACTTCGTGAACGGCGTGCTCTGCGTCAGCAGGGCGTTGGACGACCACGCCGACTCGGGGAAGCCGGTCTCGAAGTTGTTCGAGTACAGCTGCGTCGCGTCGGCCCCCGCGGCCGCGGCGGCGAGGCCGGCGGCGAGCATCACGATCTGAAGTCGGCTGAGCATGGTGTTCCTCACTTCCACTCCGTCACGGCGCACCGCGTCCGCTCCGGCGTGTCGCCGGAGCCGCCCGTGCGTCTGTGAATCCCGTGGTTCCCGCACCCCACGCGCCGGTCCACGGGTGGAGCCGGCACGCAACTTCAACATGCCACAACTCCGCTGCGCGTCGAGGCGCGCCCGGCACAAACTCCGCAGAAAGTCCCCTCCGGATGGGTTCTCGGTCGCTCCGCCCGCCCGGGAGCGGGCGATAACCCCGGCCGGGCAGGGTTTCCCGCGTGCCCGCGCCTAGAGTCCTTCCGCGACCGCCGCCCCGAAACCCTCAAGGATCCGCCCCGGCCGGCCCCCGCCCGGCCCGTGTCACACCCATGACCCAGTCCGCTTCCGCCATCGCCGCCGCCGCCACCATCCGCAACGTCGCGATCATCGCGCACGTCGATCATGGCAAGACCACCCTCGTTGACCAGTTGCTCAAGCAATCGGGCATGTTCCGGGCCGGGGAACTCGAGAAGCTGGCCGGCGGGCAG